>NZ_FNUD01000002.1:600000-825000 GCF_900106095.1 Pseudomonas deceptionensis
AGCAACTACAACCGTGCGATGCAGGCCAAACGCCAACCCGGCTCGAGCTTCAAGCCTTTCGTTTACAGCGCTGCGCTGGATAACGGCTACACGGCGGCCACCCTGGTGAACGACGCGCCGATCGTGTTTGTCGACGAGTATCTGGACAAGGTCTGGCGCCCGAAGAACGACACCAACACCTTCCTCGGCCCGATCCGTGTCCGTGAAGCGCTCTACAAGTCGCGTAACCTGGTGTCAATCCGCCTGCTTCAAAGCCTGGGCGTGGACCGCACCATCGACTACATCAGCAAATTCGGTTTCAACAAGGATGACCTGCCGCGCAACCTGTCGCTGGCCTTGGGTACTGCGACCCTGACCCCGATGGAAATTGCCACCGGCTGGAGCGTATTCGCCAACGGCGGTTACAAGATCACGCCGTATTTGATCGACAAGATCGAAAGCCGCAACGGCGACACCCTGTTCGTGGCCAACCCGCCAAGCGTGCCTAAAAATGCCGCCAAGGACACGCCACCTGAAGCCGCAGCACTGACCATCGACACCATCAACGCCGCGCCCGGCCTCCCGACGGTGGAAACACAAGCGGTAGCCGAGCGGATTGTCGACGGACGCACCGCTTACATCCTCACCAGCATGTTGCAGGACGTGATCAAGCTCGGCACCGGCCGCCGCGCACTCGCGCTGGGGCGTACCGATCTGGCAGGTAAAACCGGTACGACCAACGAATCCAAAGATGCATGGTTCTCCGGCTACAACGCCGATTACGTCACCACCGTGTGGACCGGTTTCGACCAACCCGAAAGCCTGGGCCGTCGTGAATACGGGGGCACTGTTGCCTTGCCGATCTGGATGACTTACATGGGGGGCGCGCTCAAAGGCAAGCCTGCCCATACACAGCCTGAACCCGAAGGCATCCTCAGCTTGCGGATTGACCCCCTGAGCGGCCGTATCGCCTCACCGGGCACCCCTGGCGCCTATTTCGAGCTGTTCAAGAGCGAAGACACGCCACCGACCAACAGCGAACTGGGCAACAGCGTCGCCCCGGGCAGCCCGCTGCCGGCCGATGACGGTGCGCCAATCGATCTGTTCTAGTGCGCGGGCGGCAAGTGAAAAGCGGTAATGCACGTACCGCTTGAGGCTTGCCGCTCTACTCACCATACACATCCACTTTGCTGAGACGCTTAGATCTCAGACGGTACAAATGCTCGCGGGTCCTCTGGACCTTGGCGAGCTCGCGCATCAACTGGTTGATGGTCTGGGCAACCGGCTTGCCAGGGCGGGTCACCGCCTCGCGATACCGGGTGCGCAACTGCTGGGATATCTGCTCAAACGCCAGATCTACACACATCACCTCACGTTCGGTCACCCGCGCAGAGCTGGTCTCAAACGCCTCCCGATAGCGCTGAAGAGTCTCCCGGCAACCTGAGATATACCGCACTTGCGGCGAGTGGCCGGCCGCCTCGAGCAATTGCCCGGGATGCTCGATTGCACGCCTGCACAGCGCATGCTGGGTAACGGTCTCGCACACCGGTTCCCACAGGATATGCGACTGCTCCCGCGGCCCGGACTCCACCGGCATCAAGTAATGCAGCGTTCCGTGATGCTGATAAGGCTCACCGGTCAGACGGGTCATGCCCGCAACAAAAAGCGACAACCCAGCTGGCACATTGACGAAGGCCGGGGCCGCCCCAAGGCCAGACACCGAAGCCCTGACATCCATCCAGCTCCCCGGCATGCTGGGCACCGGATCGTTGTGATCAACCACACGGTGATGCACCAGCGACTCGGCCGCCTTTATAAAAACCGCATCCGCTGCGCGAGGGGCGCCATAGGTGTACAGCACGATGTCGTGATTGAAATCCGGCCTGCAACGAAGCATTTGCGCGAGCAACAAAGCGATTGCCCCGCCCGGGCCATGGCCACTTATCAGCAGTTTTTGCCCCTCGCAAAACCTGTCCAGACAGTCTGTTACAAAACCATAAACCTGCCTGGCCGCCCGGTAAAAGCCGCGATGCACCCTGCCCTCACCTTCCTCGAAATGTACCTGCTCCATATCGCCTGGCTGCAAGGCATCAAGCATTGTGCCGGTACTGCGCACGGTGATCAGGGTGACTTCATCGTTGTAGGTAACAAAGGCCTGGGCACCAGTAGCCTGGGCACCCAACCCATCATCATCGAAAAAATGAATATCGCCCGGGTGCTCCTGACCCGGGCCACAGGGCACGACTTCCAGTCGCCGGGAGTACGCCACATCGTTAACCAGCAGGGCATCGCAGTGGTCAGTTTTTTGAATGAAGGGGCAATCGTTGAAGTCAGCCAGCAACGCCAGCTGGAACAGGTTGAGCGCACAAAACCGCGAGCCCGTTGAAAACATGGGCTGCAAGACCCTCAGAGGGCGGACCTCCAGCACCGTATGACGATCAGCGGCCAGACCAACCCCAAACCCCATTGGCCGCCCAGTCTCGGTATCCGGCCGGTAATGGCTATCGACCTCAGAAGGCAAATGCCCTGCATGCTCGACCAGATGCCTGACCTCGACCTGGTAGTAGTCAATGTCGGTACCGGCGCACGCCGGTTTGGCCCGAGTTCGGGAACCATCTTCATGCAGGTAGCGGGTTTGTTCGGCCCTGACCTGCAATTCAGTGATCTCAAGGGGCCGGTAGTGCCTGTCCATTAATCGCGCATAGACCGCATGGCTACGGTCGTGTGGCTGCCTGAACATCACGACAACCGGCCCGGTAACAGGGCTGCCCGGCCTGCCGACCCCGGCAGCATCCAGATAGCCGCCGCAGGTTTTCCCTTCCTTATCGACCATTTCATAGGCCAACCCTGCGTAGGGCTCGCCTGCGCCACGTTCGTCAATCAATTGAAAACTGGTCTGGCTGTAGCGGTTCTGGCGGGAAGATGAGGACATCCGTGATTCCTGTAGACGCACAGGGCACTCGCCTTAACGCTGCGCCCCAAGAAAAGGGCAGACGCTAACGGAAAGATTAAGGAACGGATGTAGGATAATTCCTAGAATCTGCAAGGAATTATCTTGAGTCGATATAGAGCTATTTCGCCTCCCTGCCCAAAAACCAAAAAGCCCCGGCGCTTTTCAGCGCCGGGGCTCGGTATGACGCTAAACGGGATTAGCCGTTGAACACGTCATCCACGCTTTTGAGCGGGTAGTTTTTCGGGTATGGCAGGGTTGCAACACCGGTCTCGATGGCGGCTTTGGCCACTGCATCAGAGATCAGGGTGATCAGGCGCACGTCCATTGGTTTCGGGATGATGTATTCACGACCGAATTCCAGCTTGATGCCGCCATAAGCGTCACACACTTCTTGTGGCACTGGCAGTTTGGCCAGTTCACGCAAGGCGTTGGCCGCTGCGATTTTCATTTCTTCGTTGATGCGCTTGGCGCGAACGTCCAGGGCACCACGGAAGATGAACGGGAAGCCCAGTACGTTGTTGACCTGGTTCGGGTAGTCCGAACGGCCAGTGGCCATGATCACGTCGTTACGGGTGGCGTGAGCCAGTTCCGGGGAGATTTCCGGGTCCGGGTTGGAGCACGCGAACACGATCGGGTTAGGTGCCATGCGCAGCAGGTTCTCAGCGCTCAGCAGGTTCGGACCCGACAGGCCAACAAACACGTCTGCGCCTTCCATGGCGTCAGCCAGGGTGCGCTTCTCGGTTGCGTGGGCGAATACCGCCTTGTACTGGTTCAGATCGTCACGGCCGGAGTGGATCACGCCGGTGCGGTCGATCATGAAGATGTTTTCGATGGTTGCACCCATGCTCACCAGCAATTTCATGCAGGAGATGGCTGCTGCACCGGCGCCCAGGCAAACGATCTTGGCGTCAGCCAGAGTTTTGCCGGCGATTTCCAGGGCATTGATCATGCCGGCCGCGGTCACGATAGCGGTGCCGTGCTGGTCATCGTGGAATACAGGAATATCGCACTGCTCGATCAGAGCACGTTCGATCTCAAAGCACTCAGGTGCCTTGATGTCTTCGAGGTTGATGCCGCCGAAGGTGATGGAGATGCGTTTTACGGTGTCGATGAAAGCCTGTGGGCTCTCGGAATCAACTTCGATGTCGAATACATCGATACCGGCAAAGCGCTTGAACAACACGCCTTTACCTTCCATTACAGGCTTGGAGGCCAATGGGCCGAGGTTACCCAGGCCCAGAATAGCGGTGCCATCGGAGATCACGGCTACCAGGTTGCCCTTGCCAGTGTATTTGTAGGCAAGTTCAGGGTCGCGGGCGATTTCGCGTACTGGTTCGGCTACACCCGGGCTGTAAGCCAGCGCTAGATCGCGGGCTGTAGCGGTAGGTTTGGTGAGCTCGACACTCAGTTTCCCTGGACGGGGCTGGGCATGGTATTCGAGAGCGGCGGTTTTCAAATCAGACATGTGGGCATTCCGCTTTTTTGCTGTTGGACAGACGAATCGCCGAGCATACGCGTGTCGCAAAGTCCCGACAAGACTGACCAGTCAGCAGTGTCAAGGGCTTTGCCTTACGACTTTGGGCCAAGAGCCGCGCCCCACAAGGGTTATAGTGTTCACAATCTATATTTAAAATTGTCTACAATTTTTAATGCGCCGGGGCTTTTAACATCCCCTGATGCGTCAAAGACAACATCCAGCGTGCCTGGCCTGCATTCAACCCCCCTCGTTTTGAGCGGTCCAGCACCCAGCCTCTGGCCTCTACCTGCGCGCCCTGCAAATTCTCGAGGGTTTTCTGATCGAAATTGGCCAGTTGATTGGGTGCAATGTGCAACACCAAGCCGCCCTGCAGATCGATCCAGAGGCCGCCGCGATTACGTTGCACCTGGCTGACCTTGCCACCCACCAGAGCGAAGCCTGAACGGGTAATTTGCTGCGGCGCCAGCACGGGCGATTGCCGCCAAAGCCCCAGGCCGGCCATCCGGGCGCTGCGCTCGGCGGCTTGCTGGCAGTCGATCAGTTCGACATTCGGTGCTATCGCGACCTGATACCCCAGGCCGTCTGCCAGCAAGCGGGCTTCAAGATTGCTGCCATCGGCGCCAAACACATGGGCCAGGGTGCGCCCGTAACGGTCCTGTGGCTGCTTGCCCACAAGCAAGCCGACACGACCGTCACTGCGCGTCACCAGCTCTTGCAGGCGTTTGCGCGCGGCATCGGCAAAGGGCTCGGCGGACTGGCCTTTTTTGCCTGTCTCCGGCGCGTTGAGGCCGATCAGGCGCACGCTGCGTCCATCCTTGAGCCGTAGCGTGTCGCCATCGGACACACGCTCCACCCAAGCGTACGTCAGCGCACCTGGCGCAGGGCAAAGCGGCGCGGCCGACGCGCTTGCCAACCAAATCGCAGGCATAAAAAAGGCGCCCGCAAGGGACGCCTTTTTCAATAACCTGACCAGACCAAAAAGGCTGCTCAAGGTCATCAGCCTTACTCGGCTGCTTTTTCTGCTTCTGCTGCTGGAGCTGCTGCTTTAGCGCCGAAAGCACCAAAACGAGTCTTGAAGCGATCAACACGACCGCCAATGTCCAGAGTCTTCTGCTTACCGGTGTAGAACGGGTGGCACTCGTTGCATACGTCAGTGCCCAGTGGCTTGCACAGGTTCGAACGAGTTTCGAACTTGTTGCCGCAGCTGCAAGTTACCAGGATTGTTTCGTACGCTGGATGGATATCGGCTTTCATGGGGTATTCCTCGGGCTAGCGTGCCGCCACTCAACACCATTGTTGAATACCGCACGTAAAATTAGGGCGCCGATAATACCAGACCTTTGCATTGACGCAAGCGGCGAAGCATGCTCCACCTACTTTCTTTTGTATTTCCCTGACCTGCGTTTAAGTCCCGGACCCGGTTGTCTGCTAGGCTCCGGCCATCTTTGCCGTTCATCACTTGAGAGCCCCGCGTGCCCGACGCCATTTTGCGCCTTGCCCTGCCTTCCCCCTTGCGCCGCCTGTTCGATTACCGGGCGCCTGCTGGCGTACTGCGCAGTCAACTACAGCCTGGCATGCGCTTGCGGGTGCCGTTCGGGCGACGGGAGATGATCGGCATTCTGGTCGAGGTGGTCGATCATAGCGAAGTGCCGGCCGACAAGCTCAAGCCGGCGATCGCACTGCTCGACGTGACGCCCCCGCTGCCCGCTTCTTTATTCAAGCTGTGCCTGTGGACCTCGCAGTATTACCAACACAGCCTGGGCGATACCCTGAGCTGGGCACTGCCGGTGCTGCTGCGCCAGGGCGAGCTGGCCGAAACCCGCCAGGAACGCTTCTGGCAGATTTCTCCAGGGGCCAGGCTTGACGACCCGCGCATCGCCCGCGCCCCGCGCCAGCGAGAAGCACTGGCCACCCTCGCCCAGCACCCCCATGGCGTGGCACATCAGCTTTTAAGCAAACTGATGCTGAGCAAAGACAGCCTCGACCTGCTGCTGGCCAAAGAGCTGGTCACCGTCGAGATCCGCCGTCACGCACCGACTGAGCGCCACGAGCATTGGCTGGCCCAGCCCGAGTTGCCGCTCAACAGCGAGCAACGGGCCGCCTACGAAGCCATTCGCGCAGGTTTTGACCACTTTCATGCATTTTTGCTGGCCGGGGTCACCGGTAGCGGCAAGACCGAAGTGTATTTGCAGCTGATCCGCGAAACCCTTCAAGCGGGCAAGCAGGCGCTGGTACTGATCCCCGAGATCAACCTGGGCCCGCAAACCCTGGCCCGTTTCGAACAGCGCTTCAACGCCCGCATCGCCCTGGTGCATTCGGCGGTCAACGACCGCGAACGTCTCGAAAGCTGGCTGGCGGCCCGCGACGGCGAAGCCGACATTATTATCGGTACTCGCTCGGCGCTGTTCACCCCGATGAAAAACCCGGGGCTGATCATCATCGACGAAGAACACGACGGCTCCTATAAACAGCAGGAAGGTTTGCGCTATCACGCCCGGGATCTGGCGCTGGTGCGGGCACGGCAGGAAAACATCCCGATCGTGCTCGGTTCCGCGACACCGTCCCTCGAAAGCCTGCATAACGCCTACACCGGCCGCTACGGCTTGCTGCGCCTGAATGAGCGCGCCGGCGGAGCCAAACAACCCCGTTTCCTGCGCCTGGATGTTAAAAGCCGCCCTCTGGACAGCGGGATTTCCGGACCGATGCAACAGGCCATCGGCCAGACCCTCGCTGCGGGCCAACAGGTTCTGGTGTTTCTTAACCGTCGCGGCTTTGCGCCCACCTTGTTGTGCCACGACTGTGGCTGGATGTCCGAGTGCCAGCGCTGCGATGCGCGCATGACCGTCCATCAGCGTTCAGGCGAATTGCGCTGCCATCACTGCGGCTACGTCGAACGCGTACCGCGCAATTGCCCGCAATGCGGCAAAGTTGATTTACGCCCGGTCGGCGCCGGCACTGAGCGCGCCGAAGAGCGTTTGGGGATTTTGTTCCCTGACTACCCTGTGCTGCGGGTCGACCGTGACAGCACTTCGCGCAAAGATGCGATGAACCAGCTGTTTGCCACGATTCAAAAGGGCCAGCCGTGCATTTTGATCGGCACGCAAATGCTCGCCAAAGGCCACCACTTCCCCCGGGTGACGCTGGTATCGATTCTGGATGCCGATGGCGGCCTGTTCTCCGGCGACTTCCGCGCCAGCGAGCGCATGGCCCAGCTGATCGTTCAGGTCGCTGGCCGCGCTGGCCGCGCCGAAGAACCGGGCAGGGTGATTATCCAGACCCATCTGGCCGACCATCCGCTGCTGATCCAACTGACCGAGCAAGGTTACTTTGCCTTCGCCGAACAGGCCTTGAGCGAGCGCCGGGCTGCGGGGTTGCCGCCTTTCTCGCATCTGGCGCTGCTGCGCGCCGAGGCCCACAAGCCCGGCCAGGCAGAAGGTTTCCTCGATGAAGCCTGCTGCGAGGCTGAGCGCCTGCTGGGTGAGTTGAACCTGAGCGGCATCGAGCTGCTTGGCCCAGTGCCCGCGCCGATGGAGCGCCGCGCGGGGCGTTACCGCGCTCAGCTGCTGCTGCAAGCCAACGCCCGCGCGCCGCTGCATCGGTTGCTCAGCCAGTGGCTGCTGGCCCTTGAGCAAATGCCCAGCGGTCGCCAGGTTCGCTGGTCGCTGGACGTGGATCCGGTGGATTTGTACTGAGACAACCCTTGTAGCCGCTGTCGAGGTACGAGGTTGCGACGGGCGGCGAAGCGGCCCCTGTTTTGAAGGCCCTTCGGCCCTTATCGCAGCCTTCGGCAGCGGCTACAACGTTTACGCAAGGTAGTCGCCACGACAAGGAATTTGCATAAACGGTGAACCACCCGCCTGCTAAGGTTGGCAAGGCCGACCCGGCAACGGATAATGCCCAGTTTTTCCACCTGCGCACTGAAGCGCTACCGCGCTTGCGGTCGAAAGAGAAGACCATGAAAGACACCATTCGCCAGCTGATTCAACAAGCCCTAGCTCAACTCGTCACAGAAGGTGTGTTGCCTGAAGGCCTGACGCCAGCGATTCAGGTGGAAAACGCCCGTGACAAAACCCACGGCGACTTCGCCAGCAATATCGCCATGATGCTGGCCAAGCCAGCCGGCATGAAGCCACGGGATCTGGCTGAAAAAATCATCGCTGCCCTGCCGGCCGATGAGCAAATCAGCAAGACTGAAATCGCCGGCCCCGGCTTTCTGAACTTTTTCCAGAACACCCAGGCCCTGGCCTCGCGTCTGGACGCGGCACTGGCCGATCCGAAAATCGGCGTGCGCAAGGCCACCCCGGCCATGCGTACCGTGGTCGACATGTCCGCGCCCAACCTGGCCAAAGAGATGCACGTGGGCCATTTGCGCTCCACCATCATTGGCGACGGTGTGGCCCGAGTGCTGGAGTTCCTGGGCGATGACGTGATTCGTCAAAACCACGTAGGCGACTGGGGTACCCAGTTCGGCATGCTGATGGCCTACCTGGAAGAAAACCCGATTACCAGCGACGAGCTGTCTGACCTCGAGAACTTCTACCGCGCGGCCAAAAAACGCTTTGACGAGTCACCTGAATTCGCCGACCGCGCCCGTAGCCTGGTGGTCAAGCTGCAAGCCGGCGATCCGGACTGCCTGGCGCTGTGGACCAAGTTCAAGGACATCTCGCTGTCGCACTGCCAGAAAATCTACGAGCAGTTGAACGTCAAACTGACCATGGCCGACGTGATGGGTGAAAGCGCCTACAACGACGACCTGATCAATGTGGTCAACGACCTCAAGGCCAAAGGCATGCTGGTCGAGAGCAATGGCGCCCAATGCGTATTCCTCGACGAGTTCAAAAATGCCGACGGCGAGCCGCTGCCAGTCATCATCGTCAAGGCAGACGGTGGCTATCTGTACGCAACCACCGACCTGGCAGCCATCCGCTATCGCAGCGGCGTGCTGAAAGCCGATCGCGCCCTGTACTTCGTCGACCAGCGTCAGGCCCTGCACTTCCAGCAAGTGTTTGCCGTGGCCCGCAAGGCCGGTTTCATCACCCATCCGATGGAAATGGAACACATGGGCTTCGGCACCATGAACGGCGCCGATGGCCGTCCATTCAAGACCCGTGATGGCGGTACGGTCAAACTGATCGACCTGCTCAACGAAGCCAAAGAGCGCGCCTACACGCTGGTTAAAGAGAAAAACCCGGAGCTGGCGGAAGACGAGCTGCGTGCCATCGCTAAAGTCGTCGGGATTGGCGCCGTGAAATACGCGGACCTGTCCAAGCACCGCACCAGCGACTACAGCTTCAACTTCGACCTGATGCTGAACTTCGAAGGCAATACCGCACCGTACCTGCTGTATGCCTACACCCGTGTGGCGGGCGTGTTCCGCAAACTGGGCAAGGGTTTCGAAGAAGTGCAGGGCCAGATCGTGCTCGACGCACCGCAAGAGCAAGAACTGGCGGCCAAGCTCGCGCAGTTCGGCGAAGTGCTGAACAACGTTGCTGAAAAAGGCACCCCGCACACCCTCTGCACCTACCTGTACGAAGTGGCCGGCCTGTTCTCCAGTTTCTACGAGAACTGCCCGATCCTGAACGCAGAAGACGAAGCCCAAAAACAAAGCCGCTTGCGCCTGGCTGCTCTGGCGGGCCGCACCCTCAAGCAAGGCCTGGAACTGCTGGGCCTGGAAACTCTGGAGCGCATGTAAGTTGGCTGCCAAGAAAAAACCTGCACCCAAGCGCGGCGCCAGCCGGTATCAGGCACCCGCTAAAAAGCCGATTCCGGGCTGGCTATGGATGGCCATTGGCTTGTCCGTGGGCGCATTTATCGTGTTTCTGATGAAGCTCGAACCTGGCCAGGGCGATGACGTCAAACGGGTCAAGCAAGAGCAGCTCAAAGCCACGAAAGCCGCTGAAGCCAATAAAACAGCGCCGAGCCCGACACAGCCGGTCAAACCCAAGTACGACTTCTACACGTTGCTGCCCGAGTCTGAAGTGATCGTGCCGCCGGAAGCTGTACCTGAAAAGACCCTGCCAACGCCGCAAACCGCGCCGCTGGCACCGGTCACACCGGCTGAAGCAGCAAAAATCGACACCGCCCGTGCCCAGGCAGCCTTGAGCGGTATTACGCCGCCTCCTGCACCGCCTGTCGCCAAAGCGGCGCCGGTCACCAAGTTCTTCCTGCAAGCGGGCTCGTTCCGCAAACAGGCCGATGCCGAAAAAGTGCGGGCGCAAATCATCCTGCTGGGCCAGACCGCCACGGTTGAAGCCGGTACGGTTAAAGACGAGACCTGGTACCGGGTACTGGTCGGACCGTTCAGCAATCGTGACCAACTGACCGTAGCCCAAAAGCAATTGGCGGGCGGTGGGTTCAACAACCTGCTGTTGCAGCAGCGGCGCTGATCCGAGATCGCTCCCACAGGGTTTTTGAACCCTGTGGGAGCGAGCCTGCTCGCGATGCCGGCACTGCGGTTTTCCTGTTGAATCGCGTTGATGTCATCGCGAGCAGGCTCACTCCCACAACACCTTCGTCAAATCCGCCTCTCCGTTCATCCCCATTCCCTCCTCGCTGTTGAAAAATCCGCTACAACCCCCATATGTATTTCCATCAGGCATTTTCGCCCCGCTGCGTGGAGACTCTCCCTTGACCACCATCGTTTCAGTACGCCGTCACGGCAAAGTCGTTATGGCTGGCGACGGCCAGGTTTCTCTTGGCAACACCGTGATGAAAGGCAACGCGAAAAAAGTCCGCCGTCTCTATCACGGCCAGGTAATCGCCGGTTTCGCCGGTGCCACCGCTGATGCATTTACCCTGTTCGAACGTTTTGAAGGCCAGCTTGAAAAGCATCAAGGCCATCTGGTTCGCGCCGCTGTCGAGTTGGCCAAAGAATGGCGTACCGACCGCTCGCTGAGCCGCCTGGAAGCCATGCTGGCAGTTGCCAACAAAGACGCATCTTTGATCATCACCGGTAACGGTGACGTGGTTGAGCCGGAAGACGGCTTGATCGCAATGGGTTCGGGCGGTGCATTTGCCCAGGCCGCGGCCCGTGCCCTGCTGATGAAAACCGATCTGTCGGCCCGCGAAATCGCGGAAACAGCACTCGGCATTGCTGGCGATATCTGCGTGTTCACCAACCACAACATCACTATTGAGGAGCAGGACCTCGCTGAATAAGACGCCTGTCGGGCTGGCCTGCCAGCCCGTTTGTGAACCTTACTTTAGCTAGAGGAACGCCAATTACCATGTCCATGACTCCCCGCGAAATTGTCCACGAACTCAATCGCCACATCATCGGCCAGGACGACGCCAAGCGCGCCGTTGCCATCGCGCTGCGCAACCGCTGGCGCCGGATGCAACTGCCCGAAGAACTGCGCGTTGAAGTGACGCCTAAAAACATTCTGATGATCGGCCCGACAGGTGTCGGTAAAACCGAAATCGCCCGTCGCCTGGCCAAGCTGGCCAACGCACCGTTCATCAAGGTTGAAGCGACCAAATTCACCGAAGTTGGCTATGTAGGCCGTGACGTTGAATCGATCATTCGTGATCTGGCTGACGCTGCGATCAAGCTGCTGCGTGAACAGGAAATCGTCAAGGTTCGCCACCGTGCCGAAGATGCTGCTGAAGAGCGCATCCTCGACGCATTGCTGCCACCTGCCCGTACGTTCGGCGAAGAAGCCGCCGTACCGCAGGACTCCAACACACGTCAGCTGTTCCGCAAGCGTCTGCGTGAAGGTCAGCTGGACGACAAAGAGATCGAAATCGAAGTTGCCGACATTGCCGGCGTCGATATTTCCGCGCCGCCAGGCATGGAAGAAATGACCAACCAGCTGCAAAGCCTGTTTGCCAACATGGGCAAAGGCAAGCGCAAGAACCGCAAGCTGAAAGTCAAAGAAGCACTGAAAATGGTGCGTGACGAAGAAGCCGGCCGTCTGGTCAATGACGAAGAACTCAAGGCCAAGGCGCTCGAAGCTGTCGAGCAGCACGGCATTGTGTTTATCGACGAGATCGACAAGGTTGCCAAACGCGGCAATGTCGGCGGCGCAGATGTATCCCGCGAAGGTGTTCAGCGCGACCTGCTGCCACTGATCGAAGGTTGCACCGTCAATACCAAGCTGGGCATGGTCAAAACCGACCACATCCTGTTTATCGCTTCTGGCGCATTCCACCTGAGCAAGCCAAGCGATCTGGTACCTGAGTTGCAAGGCCGCCTGCCGATTCGTGTCGAGCTCAAGGCCCTGACCCCGGGCGACTTCGAGCGCATCCTCAGCGAGCCACACGCGTCGTTGACCGAGCAATACCGCGAGTTGCTGAAAACCGAAGGCCTGAACATCGAGTTCCTGCCGGATGGCATCAAGCGCCTGGCGGAAATCGCCTGGCAGGTGAACGAGAAAACCGAAAACATCGGTGCTCGTCGTTTGCATACACTGCTTGAGCGCTTGCTTGAAGAAGTGTCTTTCAGTGCCGGTGATATCGCCAGTGCACAAAAAGACGAGCCTATCCGCATCGACGCTGAATACGTGAACAGCCACCTGGGCGAACTGGCCGAGAACGAAGACCTCTCGCGCTACATCTTGTAAGCCGAACACCTGTAGCCGCTGCCGCAGGCTGCGATAAGGCGAAAGCCTTCAACGATCTCCGGATCTTGCGCCAACTGCGTTGGCGATCGCAGCCTGCGGCAGCGGCTACAGTGTTTGTGCAATGACCTAAGGTTATGACCATGATCCCCAGTGCCATCAACCTGCACAAAGCCTCCAAAACCCTCACTCTCAAGTACCCGTCTGGCGAGCAATACCATCTGCCTGCCGAGTTTCTGCGCGTGCACTCCCCTTCTGCCGAGGTTCAAGGCCACGGCAACCCGATACTGCAATTTGGCAAAATCAACGTGGGCCTGAGCAAAATCGAGCCCGCCGGCCAGTACGCACTCAAGCTGACCTTCGATGACGGCCACGACAGCGGCCTGTTCACCTGGGAGTACCTCTATCAACTGGGGGTTCGCCAGGAAGAACTCTGGGCTGATTACCTGCAAGAACTGAAAAAAGCCGGCAAGTCCCGAGATCCATCGGTGTCCGTGGTCAAGCTGATGCTGTAAACGCTGCGGTGGATGCCCTGTTACCAGCCCCCGTGGGAGCGAGCCTGCTCGCGAATGCTCTTCGCGAGCAGGCTCGCTCCCACAGTTGAAATTTCGGGCTGCTCGTCAGCGGCTACAGAATCAAGCGGATGTTGTGGGTGTAGTTGCCGCCGGCTCAACCGCAGGGGCTTTAGCAGCCGCTGCGGGCTTTTTGGCGACGGGCTTGGCCGCTGCCGGCTTGGCTGCTGCAGCTTTGGCAGGTGCCGGTTTGCCAGCCGCCGCAGGTGCCTTGGCGGCAGGTTTGGCAGCCACTTTTACCGCGGGCTTTGCAGCGGGTTTAGCTGTCGATTTCGCAACCGCCGGTTTTGCCGCAACCTTTACCGCAGGTTTTGCCGGAGCAGGTTTGCTCGCAGCCGGGGCCTTGGTGGCCGTGACTTTGGCAGCTGCCGCAGTAAGCTTCTCTATATGTTTGGTCAGGGTCTCGACCTTGGCATGTAGGGCTTTGACCTCTTCACGACTGGGTACACCCAAACGGGTGATGGCACTATTAAGACGCTTATCAAAAGCCTCTTCGAACTCGCCCCATTTCTCCAACGCCAAATCTTTAACATCTTCAACCCGGGAGCGAGCGGATGACGTCGACGCCTTTACACCCTCGGCGACTTTATGGCCCGCGTCCTTGGCCACCTTTTCAGCTTTTTCGCCATCCTTGACCAGGGTGTCAAACAGCTTGCTGCCATCGGTATCTATCTTCGAGTACACACCCAAACCTGCCAGCCAGATTTTGCGCGAGTACTCTTCAACCTTGCCTACCCATGAGTGGTTTTCTTTGGTCGTCGGTTTTTTAGCAGCCATCGTGTTTCCCTCAATGTTCAGTTGCGACGCCAGTGAGCAAGGGCGTCGAATCATCAAGATGAACAACGTGCTCACCTGCATCAGGTTTAGACGCTAAACCGCCTTGTATCAAGGCGGCTCATAGCGAATTAGCCTGTTGCACAGAGCCCACGCTTAAACATTATGGCAACGGCGCCAGCAACGAGATCGGGGCAGTCCGGTCAGGCAAGAAAGTCACGACAGGGCTTTGTCCAGCGAGCGTTCGATTTCTGACTGGATCATGCCGCTCATCGCTGACATCAGTAGGCCAAGCTCCACATCGACCTTGACGGTTTTTTCGCTGATCTGGAGGGTGCCATTCACGCCGGAGCGTTTCAGTTTTACGGTGTCCCCGGCCCAGCTAGGGGTCAGGCCGTACTGGCTGGCCAGTTTATCGACCAGAGGTTGAGCTTTTTCACGTGCGGCCTCAAGGCCCAGACTGTGGGTACGTTCAACGCTGATACGCGCCATGGCGTCGCTCCTGAGAAATAAAGCCGCCACTATACATTCACCCTCGCCAAGACAAAGCCGGCCACCGGGATTAGAATGGCCAGCATTCTCTTTTGGTGACAGCGATATGACTGATCAGCGCAAAGGCAGCGATGCCGAACCCACCACTCACTTCGGCTTCAAAAACGTACCCGAAAGCCAAAAGGCCGAAAAAGTCGCCGAGGTTTTCCACTCCGTAGCCGGTAAATATGACCTGATGAACGACGTTCTGTCAGGCGGCATGCACCGTCTGTGGAAGCGTTTCACCATCGAGTTGTCGGGCGTGCGCCCAGGCAACAAGGTGCTGGACATCGCCGGCGGTACCGGTGACCTGGCCCGCAAGTTTTCCCACCTGGTAGGTCCGACCGGCCAAGTGGTGCTGGCCGACATCAACGCTTCCATGCTCAAGGTCGGCCGTGACCGCCTGCTGGACAAGGGCGTGGCCGGCAATATCGAGTTCGTTCAGGCCGATGCTGAAAAGCTGCCGTTCCCGGACAACTACTTCGATTGCGTGACCATCGCCTTCGGACTGCGCAACGTGACCCACAAGGAAGACGCCCTGCGCTCCATGCTGCGCGTGCTCAAACCGGGTGGCCGCCTGTTGGTGCTGGAGTTCTCCAAGCCGACCAACGCGTTGATGTCCAAGGTCTACGACGCTTACTCGTTCGCCTTCATGCCGATGGTGGGCAAGCTGATCCTCAACGACCCGGAAAGCTATCGCTACCTGGCCGAATCGATCCGCATGCACCCCAACCAGGAGACGCTGAAGTCGATGATGGTCGAGGCCGGTTTTGACCGCGTGACTTATCACAACATGACCTCCGGCATCGTCGCCCTGCACCGCGGCATCAAGCCCTGATGTTGCTGCGCGGCCTTCTCGCCAGCGTCGAAAACGGCATCAACCGCGTTTTGCGGCTGGACAGCACGGCCTTGGCGCGCTTGCGCCCCCTGACCGGCAAGTTGATTGCCGTCGAATGCGCAAGCCCCTCGCTGAACCTGTTTATCCTGCCCAGCGATGAAGGCCTGCTGCTGGCTACCCAGTGGGCAGCCGACCCCGACTGCACCCTGCGTGCACCCGCCACAAGCCTGCTGCGCCTTGCGCTGAGCAAGGACAAAAGCGCCATCTTGCACGGCCCTGACGTCGAGCTCGAAGGCGACAGCGCGGTGCTGATGGAACTCGCGGCCGTGCTGCAAGACCTGGAGCTGGATTGGGAGTACGAACTCTCGAACTGGATCGGGCCGGTGGCCACGGCATTGATCGGCGGTCACCTGCGCAGCCGCGCCAACTGGTATCAGCAAGGGTTCGCCAGCCTCAATCAGAACCTGGCCGAATACCTGAGCGAAGAAGCCCGCACCTTGGTCGGTGAACGTGAAGCGCAAGCGCGCTTTGACGAACTCGACCGACTCAAACTCGACCTGGATCGCCTTGAGGCGCGCTTTGAGCGCCTTTCCCGATCCCTCAATTCCAGCGATAACGCATGAAGCTGCTTGCCATACGCCGTTTGTTCCGTATCCAGCGCGTCGTCATTCGCTACCGGCTGGATGACCTGCTGTTCGCCCTGCCTTTGCCGTGGTGGATGCTGTCACTGCGCTACGCACTGCCGTGGCGCTGGTTCCCGCGCAAAAAGCTGGAGCTGAGCCGGGGCGCGGCTCTGCGTCTGGCCTTACAGGATTTGGGCCCGATCTTTATCAAGTTCGGGCAAATCCTCTCGACTCGCCGCGATCTGCTGCCTGCCGACATCGCCGATGAGCTGATGCTGCTGCAAGACCGCGTACCGCCATTTGATCCACAGGTGGCAGTCAAGCTGATCGAAGAGCAGCTCGGCGCCAGGATCAGTGAAGTATTCAGCCGTTTCGACATTGAACCACTGGCCTCGGCCTCGGTGGCCCAGGTGCATTCGGCCAAGCTCAAGACCGGCGAAGAAGTGGTGGTCAAGGTTGTACGCCCCGGCCTCAAGCCGATCATCGGTTCTGACCTGGCCTGGCTGTACATCCTGGCCAAGACCGCAGAGCGCCTGAGCGCCGACGCCCGCCTGCTGCACCCGGTGGATGTGGTCACGGACTACGAAAAAACCATTTACGACGAACTCGACCTGCTGCGCGAGGCGGCCAACGCCAGCCAGCTCAAGCGTAACTTCGAAGGCTCGCCGCTGATGTATGTCCCGCAGATCTACTGGGACTGGTGCCGCCCCAAAGTGCTGGTGATGGAGCGTATCTACGGGATTCAGGTCACCGACCTGCAAGCACTTGCCGATCAGCGCACTGATATGAAGATGCTGGCCGAGCGCGGGGTCGAGATTTTCTTCACCCAGGTGTTCCGCGACAGCTTCTTCCACGCCGACATGCACCCCGGCAACATCTTCGTCAGCACCGTCAACCCGTGGGCCCCGCAATATATAGCTATCGACTGCGGTATCGTCGGCAGCCTGACCCCCGAGGACCAGGACTACCTGGCCCGCAACCTGTTTGCCTTCTTCAAGCGCGACTACCGCCGCGTGGCGCAGTTGCACATTGATTCGGGCTGGGTGCCGGCGCACACCAAACTCAACGAGTTTGAAGCTGCGATCCGTACCGTGTGCGAGCCGATCTTCGAAAAACCGCTCAAGGAAATCTCCTTTGGCCAGGTGCTGATGCGCCTGTTCCAGACGGCTCGGCGCTTCAATATGGAAGTCCAGCCGCAGTTGGTATTGCTGCAAAAAACCCTGCTCAATATCGAAGGCCTGGGGCGTCAGCTATACCCCGACCTCGATCTGTGGAACACCGCCCAGCCGTTCCTTGAACGCTGGATGCGTGAGCGCGTCAGCCCCAAGACCCTGCTGCGCAACCTGCACAGCCAGGTCGAGCAGATCCCGCATCTGGCCGGCATGACCCGCGACCTGCTGGAGCGCATGTCGCAGCCCCATGCCAATAATCCGCCATTGATCGTGCGCGAATCCCGCGACGGCTGGTTCCTGCGCCTCATCGGTGCCGGGCATTTGGCCGCAGGCGCCTTGCTGGCCAGTATCGGGCCGCTGCACACTGCGGGCTATTGGCCTGCCGGAATCATGCTGGCCGTAGGCTTGTATCTGATCGTGCGCCGATAGCCAGCTCCGGGCGAGGCTGGCAAACTGTGAATTCACCAGGCCTTGACCACAGGGTTGAGGCCGGTTGTCGGAGTCGAACATGAAAGACTGGCTGGACGAGATCAAATGGGACAGCGACGGCCTGGTGCCGGCGATTGCCCAGGACCACAAAACCGGGCGCGTGCTGATGATGGCCTGGATGAACCGCGAGGCGCTGAGCCTGACTGCCGCCGAGAACCGTGCCATTTACTGGTCACGTTCGCGTGGCAAGCTGTGGCGCAAGGGCGAAGAGTCCGGCCACGTGCAAAAGCTGCATGAAATGCGCCTGGATTGTGATGCCGACGTGATCATCCTGATGGTTGAGCAAATCGGTGACATCGCCTGCCATACCGGCCGCCAAAGCTGCTTCTACCGCGTATACGAAAATGCCGAGTGGAAGACCGTCGACCCGGTGCTTAAAGACCCCCACGCCATTTATCACGCAGGGCACTCCCATGACTGACACCTTGAGCCGCGTTGCCCAAGTGCTTGAAGCACGCAAAGGCGCAACGCCCGACAGCTCCTATGTCGCCAGCCTGTACCACAAGGGTCTGAACAAGATTCTGGAAAAAGTCGGCGAAGAGTCGATTGAAACCATCATCGCCGCCAAAGATGCCGCCATCAGCGGTGATTGCAGCGATGTGATCTACGAAACGGCCGACCTCTGGTTCCACAGCATGATCATGCTGGCCCAGCTGGGGCAGCATCCTCAGGCCGTACTGGATGAACTGGAGCGTCGTATCGGCACCTCCGGCCACGTAGAAAAAGCCTCGCGGCCGTCCGCCTAAATCACTTTGCAAGGAACACATCATGGGCATTTTTGACTGGAAACACTGGATCGTCATTCTGGTAGTCGTAGTCCTCGTCTTCGGCACCAAAAAACTTAAAAACCTGGGCACTGATGTCGGCGAATCGATCAAGGGCTTTCGCAAAGCCATGAACGATGACGAAAAGCCTGCCGAGCCTGTGGTTCCGCCTGCGCAGCCAACTGCCGCGCCGCAGCCACACACCACTTCGACCCTGAACGAGCCGCACACCATTGACGTGCAGGCGCAGAAAGTCGAAGAGCCGACCCGCAAAGACGTGTGAGCCAAAACTAATGTTCGGTATCAGCTTCAGTGAACTGCTGCTCGTTGGCCTGGTGGCCCTGCTGGTGCTCGGCCCCGAGCGCCTGCCGGGTGCCGCGCGCACGGCGGGCCTGTGGATCGGGCGCCTGAAACGCAGTTTCAATGCGATCAAACAGGAAGTTGAACGTGAAATCGGCGCCGACGAAATTCGTCGGCAGCTGCACAACGAACACATTCTGTCGATGGAAGAGGAAGCCAAGAAGATTCTGGCTCCGCTGCAGGACGCCGTGAAGCCATTAACGCCGACCGAGCCTCCCGTCAGCACAGCGCCTGTCGAGCCAGCGAGCCCCGCGCCCGTGAGCCTGAGCAAAACCGCGTCCGACCCTGCGCCTCAACCGGCAGCGCCACACGACCCTACCCTGCCACCGCGAGCCCCTTAAGCGCATGAGCGATAAGCCTGAACACGACCAGCCAATGCCGCTGGTTTCGCACCTGACCGAGCTGCGCACCCGCCTGCTGCGCTGCATCGCGGCGATTTTCATCATCTTTGCCGGGTTGTTCGCCTTCACGCAGCAGATCTACACCCTGGTCTCCACGCCGTTGCGTGAATACCTGCCGGTGGGCGCGACGATGATCGCAACCGACGTGGCCTCGCCGTTCCTCACGCCGCTCAAGCTGACCATGATGGTTTCGCTGTTTATTGCGATCCCGGTGATCCTGCACCAGATCTGGGGCTTTATCGCACCCGGCCTGTACAAGCACGAAAAGCGCATCGCCGTGCCATTGCTGGTCTCCAGCATCTTCCTGTTTTATGCCGGCATGGCGTTCGCCTACTTCCTGGTGTTCCCGCTGGTGTTCAAGTTCTTCGCCGCCGCCACCCCCGAAGGCGTAGCGATGATGACCGACATCAGCAGCTACCTTGATTTCGTCATGACCCTGTTTTTTGCCTTTGGCGTGGCCTTTGAAATCCCGGTGGCCGTGGTGCTGCTGGTATGGATCGGCATCGTCGACGTCAAATACC
This sequence comes from Pseudomonas deceptionensis, assembly GCF_900106095.1. Lineage (NCBI taxonomy): Bacteria > Pseudomonadati > Pseudomonadota > Gammaproteobacteria > Pseudomonadales > Pseudomonadaceae > Pseudomonas > Pseudomonas deceptionensis. The sequence continues at coordinate 620,013 of NZ_FNUD01000002.1, forward strand.
TGCGCAAGATCCGCCCGTACGTGATCATCGGCTGCTTCGTGGTTGGCATGATCCTGACCCCGCCGGACATCTTCTCGCAAACCTTGCTGGCGATCCCGATGTGGATGCTGTTTGAAATCGGCATCCTGTTTGGCAGCCTGATCAGCAAAAACAAGCGCGGTGAAGACCCGGACGAACAACCGGCAGACAACGACGCCCAACCGCCAGCGCCACAAGCGTGAACCTGCTGCTCCTCGAAGAGGCTGATTTCATTGCCGCCGACCGTGTGATCCTGCGCGATCGGCGCCTGACTCACATGCAGGAAGTTCACCGTGCCGCTGTCGGCGACAGCCTGCGCGTCGGCCGGATTGGCGGATTGATGGGCAGCGCCGAGCTGGTGCGCCTTGAGGCTAAGGAAGCCGAACTGGTTATCCACAGCCTTGACCAGCCGCCCCCGGCCAAACTGCCCCTGACCCTGTTGCTGGCCCTGCCGCGCCCGAAAATGCTGCGTCGGGTGCTGCAAACCGTGGCCTCGATGGGCGTGCCCAAGGTCATCCTGGTCAACAGTTACCGGGTTGAAAAAAGCTTCTGGCAGACCCCGTTTCTGGAGCCCGAAGCCATTCGTGAGCAACTGATTCTTGGCCTTGAGCAATCACGTGACAGCGTCTTGCCCGAGATCATTATCGAAAAGCGCTTCAAGCCCTTTGTAGAAGACCGACTGCCGGCACTGGTCGAAGGCACGCTGGGTCTGGTTGGCCATCCGGGTGATTACCCGGCCTGCCCGCGCGGGCTGGACGAGGCGGTCACCCTGGCCATCGGCCCGGAAGGTGGCTGGATCCCTTACGAAATCGACTTGCTGGCCAAGACAGGTCTGCAACCGGTGCAACTGGGTGCGCGCATCCTGCGGGTCGAAACCGCCGTTACCGCTCTGCTCGCACGCCTGTTCTAGCCCTCCAGAATCAGTGGCCGCTGCAGCAGCGGCTACTGACATTTGACCTCGGTCACACATTCAACCTCTGCCCTTCAGTTATCTCCCTGCGCGCCGATGCCCTTACAACCCAGAAAGACTGTCACGAGTCTCGGTCAGTAAAGGAGTATCACCATGTACCGTCAGTTGGCCCAACTGCTCGGCAACATAAGCGTCAAACGTAAACTCAGCCTGGGCTTCGGCCTGGTACTCGTGTTGACCTTATTGATCACCGCCACCGGCTGGAATGGCCTGGTGTCCGTGATCGACCGGGGTGACAAGCTGGCCAACATCTCGAAAATCATCGGGCTGACCAAAGACCTGCGCATTGCCCGCCTGGAATATGAGCGCCAGCCCGGGGAAAACACCCTTGCCGACGTCACCCACCAGTTGACCGAACTGGACAACGCGCTGGAGCTCTCACATGCACAGCTGGTAGCTCCCGAAGACCTGACCCTGGTCGAGCAGCAACTCAACGCCGTGACTGAGTACAAGCGCGCCTTCGCTGACCTCATTCAGGGCTCCCGGCCCGGTGACCAGGCCGTTGAGCGCATGCACCAGCAGGGCAATGTCCTGATCGAGCAGAGCCAAAAGCTTTCGGCGCTGCAAACAGCCAAACGCAACACCGAAAGCCAGCAAGCCACCAACCTGCTGATCGGTTGTGCGCTGCTGGCGCTGGTACTGGGCTTCATTGCCGCCTGGGTCATTACCCGCCAGATTGTGATCCCGCTGCAGCGCACGCTGAAAACCGTTGAGCAGATCGCATCCGGCGACCTGACCCATGACCACCCGACCAACCGCCGCGACGAACTGGGCCAGCTACAGCAAGCCATTCAACGGATGACCACCGGTCTGCGCGAGTTGATTAGCGGCATCAGCGACGGCGTGACACAAATCGCCAGCGCGGCCGAAGAGCTCTCGGCGGTGACCGAGCAGACCAGCGCCGGGGTCAACAACCAGAAGGTCGAAACCGATCAGGTCGCCACCGCCATGCATGAAATGGCTGCGACGGTTCAGGAAGTGGCTCGCAATGCCGAAGAGGCCAGCGAAGCTGCAGTCGCTGCCGACCAGCAGGCCCGCGAAGGCGACAAAGTGGTCGCCGAAGCCATCTCCCAGATAGAGAAGTTGGCGATCGAAGTTGGTCACTCCACCGAGGCCATGGGCCATCTCAAGCGTGAAAGCGACAAGATTGGCAGCGTGCTGGACGTGATCAAGTCCGTCGCCCAGCAAACCAACCTGCTGGCCCTCAACGCGGCCATCGAGGCTGCGCGGGCCGGTGAAGCCGGTCGCGGGTTTGCGGTGGTCGCGGACGAGGTGCGCAGCCTGGCGCAGCGCACGCAAAAATCCACCGAGGAGATCGAAGAGCTGATTGCGGGCCTGCAAAGTGGCACCCAGCAAGTGTCGAGCAGCATGGACAGCAGCCGCGCCCTGACCGACAACAGCGTTGAGCTGACCCGTCGCGCAGGCGAGTCTCTGGGCAATATCACCCGCACGGTGTCGACGATTCAGGGCATGAACCAGCAGATCGCGGCCGCGGCCGAGCAGCAAAGTGCTGTGGCCGATGAGATCAACCGCAGTGTGTTGAATGTGCGTGATGTGTCCGAGCAAACCGCCGCGGCCAGCGAAGAGACTGCCGCGTCCAGCATTGAGCTGGCGCGTCTGGGTACGCATCTTCAAGCATTGGTTGGGCGGTTCAAGGTTTAAAGAGTCAAAAGCCCCTCACCCCCAACCCTCTCCCAAAGGGAGAGGGAGCTGGCGGGTGGTGTTCTTGAGATCGCATGCGGTCAGCCCCCTCTCCCTCCGGGAGAGGGTTAGGGCGCTTTTAAAGCACCTGCCGCAAAAACGCCTGGGCGCGCAGGTCTTTGGGCGAGTTGAAGAAGTCTTGCGGGTTGGAGTCTTCCAGCAACTTGCCATGGTCAAAGAACAACACGCGGTTCGCCACTTCGCGGGCAAAGCCCATTTCGTGGGTCACACAGACCATGGTCATGCCTTCGCGGGCCAGGGTCTTCATGACGTCCAGTACTTCGCCGACCATCTCCGGGTCCAGCGCCGAGGTGGGTTCGTCAAACAACATCACCTTGGGTTCCATCGCCAGCGCACGGGCAATCGCCACGCGCTGTTGCTGACCGCCCGAGAGGCGTGACGGGAACTCATTGGCCTTCTGCCCGATACCGACCTTCTCCAGCAGCGCACGGGCCTTGGCTTCGCGCTCGGCCTTGCCACGCTTGCGCACGACCTTCTGCGCCAGGCACAGGTTTTCGAGCACGGTCATGTGCGGGAACAGGTTGAAATGCTGGAACACCATGCCGACTTCACGCCGATAGGCATTGACGTCGGTTTTGGGGTTGGCCAGGTCCAGACCGTCAATGCTGACAGAGCCGGAGTCGAAGTCTTCCAGGCCATTGAGGCAGCGCAGAAAGGTCGACTTGCCCGAGCCCGACGGGCCGATCACCACCAGTACTTCGCCCTGGGCGACGGTGGTGCTGACGTTGTCTACCGCGCGAACAATGTGCCCGCGGGTGTCGAAGACTTTTACCAGTTCGCGAACTTCAATCACTTTGCGCGAGCCTCCGCTCAAGCCGGCTGGCGAAATGCGACAGCGGCAGGTTGATCAACAGGTACAGGCCCGCAACGCAGAACAGGATTTCGAACGGCGAAAACGAGGTGGTGATGACTTCACGGCCGCTTTTGAGCAGCTCGGTAATGGCGATCACCGACACCAGCGAGGTGTCTTTGACCAGGCTGATAAATTGCCCGGCCAGCGGCGGCAGCACACGTTTGAACGCTTGCGGCAACACGACGTAGCGCATCGACTGGCTGCTGTTGAGCCCCAGCGAGCGAGCGGCTTCGTTTTGCCCGCGGGCGATGGACTGCACACCCGAACGCACGATTTCAGCCACGTAAGCGCCGGTGAACAACGACAGCGCGGCAATACCGGCAAACTCGCGGGACAGGTTGAGTACGGTGCCAATAAAGAAGTAGAAGATAAAAATCTGTACCAGCAGCGGCGTGCCGCGCACCAGTTCGACGTACAGCGTCGAGAGGTCGCGCAGGGTCGGGTTATTCGACAAACGGCACAGGCCGGTGGCCAGCCCGATGATCAAACCCAATACGCCAGAAACCAGCGACAACCAGACCGTGGTCCACAGGCCCCAGAGCAGCGGCCCTGCTGCCCAATGGCGGTTAACGCCAATCACGTCGCCTTCGGCCACATCGTCGCCCTCAGCCACTTGCAGGCTGTTATCGGCAACGGTTACGCGCTGTTCTTTGCCATCTTCGCCACGCAATACCACTTCAGCGGCATCGCCTTTGCGCACCAGCTCGATAACGGTCGAGGCTTCAGCGGCACGCTGGGCTTCTTCGGCCTGATAGGCGAAGTACTGCGGCACCCGGTTCCAGCGCCACTCGTAGGACATCAATGAGGTGGCGTAATACAACGCCCCCGCCAGGCCGATGAGCACCAGCACGGTCAATACGTGCCAGGGCCACTGGGCTTTTTTTTGTTTGATCACTTTCAGGTTCCGTCAGGAGAAAAGCCAGGCCCGTAGCAGTTGCCGAAGGCTACGTCCGGGCGCGAAGCGCTCGTAAATCGAACGCCTCCGTTTTTCATCTGAACCGCATTCCGCTTCTTTACGGCTGCTGCGCAACCGGACGCAGCCTTCGGCAGCTGCTACAAAAGTAGCGGAATGCGATCAGCGCTTATTCCATGTCTTTGAGCCAGGCGGTGTCTTTGAACCACTTGTCATGGATGCGATCGTAGGTGCCGTCTTCGTGGATCTGGTGCAGGAAGTTGTTGATGTAGTTGATGCTGTCGTAGTCGCCTTTCTTCAGACCGAAGGCCAGCGGCTCGTAGGTGAACGGCTTGTCGAGGAACACCAGCTTGCCGTTACCGAACTTGTTCACCGCTACAACGTTGTAAGGCGCGTCGTAGATGAAGGCATCAGCCTTGCCGTTAACCACGTCCAGAACACCTTCTGGCTCGTTGTCGTAGCCGTGGTACTGGGCTTTGGAGATCAGCTTGCGAGCCACGATTTCACCCGTGGTGCCGATCTTGGACGTCAGGCGGTATTGCGGGTCGTTGAGGTCTTTGTAGGATTTGATCTTGTCTTCAAGTTCTTTGCGAATGAGCAGGGTCTGGCCCACAACGATAAAGGGTTCGCTGAAGTTCAGGCGCAGGTTGCGCTCCTGGGTCAGGGTCATGCCGCTGCCGATCATGTCGAACTTGTTGGTCATCAGGGCCGGGATGATGCCGTCATAACCGGTGGAAACCAGCTCCAGCTTGACGCCCATGGACTTGGCCATGGCTTTGAGCAGGTCAACTTCGAAACCAATGATCTGGCCACGCTTGTTGGTCATTTCGAACGGCATATAGGTCGGGTCCATGCCCACCTTCAAGGTGCCGCGCTTGACCGCGTCATCAATGGCGCCTGCATGGGCGGCGCTGACCGCCAGTAGTGCAGTGACACCGAACATCAGTTTCGATAGAAACTTCTTCATCATCAACTCCCCCTCACCTGCTCAATAAAGTCGGGCACTCACCCATTCGGAGGCGGATGCTAACTCACTGGGGGGTTGTGACACGAGTGTTGCGAGAGAAAAGCAGGATGGGGGTGGGCGATGGATCCGCTACCGAGAAACTTCAACGGTGGGAGCGAGCCTGCTCGCGAAGTGCGTTCGCGAGCAGGCTCGCTCCCGCAGCCCCCCCATAAAGCACAAACCCCACCGAAGTGGGGTTTGTTTTGGCATCAAGCCGCGGGCTGTAACGGCAACAACGGCGCGTGAGGGTCAGCGGCAACCGACTCTCGCCAGGCGTTCAGCCAGCCTTCGTGACCTTCGTTCCACACCAGTGCATGCAGGCGGGCAAGGGCCACAGGGTCACTCAACAGCTCCATGCGCTCTTTGTTGGTCACGCCCTGAGGGCCGACCTTGAGGGCGTGGCGCACACGTTCGATACGCAGCCACTCAATCGGCTCGGCTTCACGGTGACGCGACGTCGCCAGGGCACAAGCCAGGGCGTTCTGCTTCGGATCAACCACTGCCCGCACAAAACCGTCGTGCAGTGCGTGGTAGCGGTTCTCGTGGGTGTATTCAGCAGTGGCCGACAATTCACGCGGCGGCGCGTATTCCTCAGGAATCAGGAACAGGCTTTCGTCACGCGTCTTGAGGCCCAGCTTGACCCGGCTGGAGATCACCGAAACCGGGATCGACAGCATCAGCGAACCGACAATCGGCACCAGCCACCACAAGAAGCTCGGGTTCAACCACAACACCAGCGCAGCCCAGGCCGCACCCAGCAGGGTTTGCGGGCCATGACGGCGCACGGCTTCGCTCCACGGCGTGGAGTCATCGTCACGCTGTGGCGAGTTCCAGGTCGCTTCCCAACCCAGGAACGCGGCCAGAACAAAGCGGGTGTGGAAGATCATGCGCACCGGTGCCAGCAGCATCGAGAACAGCATTTCCAGCAACATCGACAGCGTGACCTTGAACCTGCCGCCGAACGCTTTGGCGCCCTTGGCCCAGATCAAGATAATGCTCAGCAGCTTGGGCAGGAACAACAGCACGATCGTAGTCGAGAACAGTGCCACGGCTTTATCCGGGTGCCATTGTGGCCACAGCGGATACAACTGGCGCGGTTCCATGAAGTACTGCGGCTCCATCAGCGTGTTGACCGCCAGCAAGGCCGTCGACAGCAACAGGAAGAAGAACCACAACGGCGCTGACAGGTACGACATCACGCCCGTGAGGAACACCGCACGGTGGACCGGGTGCATGCCTTTAACCAGGAACAGGCGGAAGTTCATCAAGTTGCCGTGGCACCAGCGACGGTCACGCTTGAGTTCGTCCAGCAAGTTGGGCGGCAGTTCTTCGTAGCTGCCCGGCAAGTCGTAGGCAATCCATACACCCCAACCGGCACGGCGCATCAGCGCTGCTTCAACGAAGTCGTGAGACAGGATCGCGCCCGCAAAAGCCCCTTTACCCGGCAACGGCGCCAAGGCGCAGTGCTCGATAAACGGCTTCATTCGGATGATTGCGTTGTGGCCCCAGTAGTGGGATTCACCCAACTGCCAGAAGTGCAGACCGGCGGTGAACAGCGGCCCGTATACCCGCGTCGCAAATTGCTGCATGCGTGCATACAAGGTGTCCATGCCCGAAGCACGCGGCGCAGTCTGGATGATGCCCGCGTCTGGCGTGGCTTCCATCAGGCGCACCAGGCTGGTCAGGCATTCACCGCTCATGACGCTGTCCGCGTCCAACACCACCATGTAGGTGTAATCGCCGCCCCAGCGACGGCAGAAGTCGTCGAGGTTGCCGCTTTTACGCTTCACACGACGGCGGCGACGGCGATAGAAAATCCGCCCGAAGCCTTCTGTTTCGCGACACACATCCAGCCAGGCCTGTTGCTCGGCGACGCAGATATCAGGGTCGTTACTGTCGCTGAGGACGAAGAAGTCGAAGCGGTCCAGATCACCTGTGGCCGCTACCGACTCGTACGTTGCCCGCAAACCGGCAAATACGCGGGTCACGTCTTCGTTACAGATCGGCATTACCAGTGCAGTACGCGCCTGCTCCGGGATCGGCTCATTGCCGGCGCTGGCGCCGGAAATGCGGTATTTGTCGTGCCCGGTCAGCAGTTCCAGAAAGCCCATCAAGGCTGTCCAGAAACCCGCCGACACCCAGCAGAACAGAATCCCGAACAGGATCAGGATGCTGGTCTGCAAGGCGTATGGCAGCACTTGCTGCGCCGTTTGCATCAACGGCTGGTGCAGCACTTCTTCAAGGTCAACGAACGCCCAGCCCTGATACGGCATGATGCCTTTCATGTACCAGCCGGCCACGATGGTCTGGCCGAGCATCAACACCAGCAGGATGTAACGGCGGATAGAACCCACCGTGCGCCATCGGGCATGGGGCAATACGCGCTCATCGATCTTCGGTGCAGGCGGGTTGCTGCGCCCGGTCAGACGCCGCCAGCCGCGAACCAGAATGTTGGTGCGCCATGGCTCTGGCACCACCTTGGTGCGGCGAATCGGCGGCGTAGCCTTGAGCATCACCCGGCCGCTGGCGTCGAGGGCAAGCATTTCTGCTTCCTCGAGTTCAGCGGCCGATGTCAGGTTAAGACGCGTGCCCACCGAGGCCTGTGCGGCCTCGGCAGGTTCTACGTCAGCCTGCGCCGACAAGCGCGCATGCAACTCGGCGAACGAGGTGCAGCTCGCCAGTTCGGCGCGCTGCTCATCGCTCAGTGGCAAATGCGCCAGGTACTCGCTGAGCGAGGCCGGTTGGGGCTGAGCATTACTCATCGGCTGGCAACTGGTAGCTCCAGGTCTCGGTCAGTACTTTTTCAGTCTTCACCGGTTCCGGAGTGGCTGGGGTAGCGTCGGCCGCAGGGGCTTTGGCGTCCTTGGCGGCTACGTGTTCTTTCTTCTCTTGTGCCTTGGCCGCTGCTTTTTCAGCTTTGGTCACTGGCGCTGCCGGCTTGGCCGCAGGGGCTTGCTCGACGTCCTGGACCAGCGCTGCACGCATTTCCGTGGACTTGCTCGGATCCTTGATTTTCATCCGCAGGGTCAAGCGCCAGCCCTTGGTTTCAGGGTTGTAACGCACGTTGTTCTCAACCAGTTCGGCGTTGTCACCGACACTGACCTGGCTGCGTACAGCCGCATCTTCCGCCAAGCCCTTGAGCGACGGGCCTTCGAAATCAACCAGGTAAGCCACGCTGCCGTCTGGCTGGCGGATCAGGTTGGATTGCTTGACGTCGCCGGTCGAACGCAGGGTTTGCTTGACCCAGGCGCTGTCACCCGGGTGCAGGGCTGCTTCGTCCAGGGTCCAGTGCATGCGGTAAGCGAAATCGAACGGTTTGAGAGGCTCGGGCAGAGTGTCCGGGCTCCAGAACGCAACGATGTTGTCGTTGGTTTCGTCAGCCGTCGGGATTTCTACCAGGTCAACAGAGCCTTTGCCCCAGTCGCCCTGCGGTTCGATCCAGGCGCTTGGGCGCTTGTCGTAGCGGTCATCGAGGTCTTCGTAGTGGCTGAAGTCACGGCCACGTTGCAGCAAGCCAAAGCCACGCGGGTTTTCAACCGAGAAGTTGCTCACGGACAAGTGTTTCGGGTTGTTCAGCGGACGCCAGATCCACTCGCCGTTGCCGGCATGAATGGCCAGGCCCGACGAATCGTGCAACTCGCGACGGTAGTTGAGCACTTTGGACGGCTGGTTGGCGCCGAACAGGAACATGCTGGTCAGCGGAGCGATGCCCAGCTTGCCTACCTTGTCACGCAGGAACATCTGCGCCTTGACGTCCACCACCGTGTCTACGCCAGGGCGCAGGGTAAAGCGGTAAGCGCCGGTAGCCCGTGGCGAATCCAGCAAGGCGAAGATCACCAGGTGCTTGTCGTTAGGCTTGGGTTTTTCGATCCAGAATTCGGTGAAGCGCGGGAACTCTTCGCCCGATGGCAATGCGGTGTCGATCGCCATACCACGGGCCGACAGGCCGTAGATCTGGCCTTTGCCCACAACGCGGAAGTAACTCGCGCCGAGCATGGTCATGATTTCGTCCTGCTTATCCGCCTTGTTGATCGGATACAGCACGCGGAAACCCGCCCAACCGAGGTTCTCGGTAGCTTTCGGGTCAAACTTGACGTCACCGAAATCGAAACGACTGGAGTCGTACTTGATCTCTTCAACCTTGGTGGCGGTCACTTCGTTGATTTTCACCGGCGTGTCGAAATGCATGCCCTGGTGATAGAAGGACAATTTGAACGGGGTTTTATCGCCCGCCCACTGCGCCTTTTCACGATTGAACTGAATTTTCTGGTAGTCCGCGAACTTCATGTCGCGGAACTCTTTTGGCAAATTGCTGCGTGGCGCTTGGTATTTCTGTTCGGCGAGGGTTTTAGCCTCAGCCGCCACGTCATCCAGACTGAATGCCCACAGTTGACCCGCACCGAACAAGCAAAAGAGCGCAGAGCCCGTCACCAGTGCGTTGCGTAACCGCTTGGCAGACATTTTTGGTGCATTTAATGGACTAACAATCACGAGCAAACCTCGCCGAATACAGATGATGAAACCAACCACCAGCGATCTAAATGCCAGGTTGGCGAGCACTGTTCCGACAATTGGTAGAAGTTTTAATTCCCCCAGCGTGCCGGATTAGTCTCTGTGTAGCGCGGGATTATCTAGTAGCCCGCGTTACAACGCATCTACTGTCAGCAAGTATTTCTCGCTAAAACCCCCTGTTTTCAGACGAAAACACCGATTTTCAGGGTTTTAGATTTGTAACAGAAATGTCACAGGGCCATCATTGATCAAATGTACCTGCATATCGGCTCCAAAACGCCCTGATTCCACCCTCGGGTGAAGGCGTTTTGCCTCGCTGAGCAGGTGATTGAACAACTCCTCGGCCAAGGCAGGGGGTGCTGCCGTGGAAAAACTCGGGCGCAGGCCATTTTTGGTGTCGGCCGCCAGGGTAAATTGCGAAACCAGCAGCAGACCGCCACCGATATCGGCCAGTGACAGGTTCATTTTGCCTTCGGCATCGCTGAACACCCGGTAGTTGAGCAACTTGTGCAATAACTTGGTGACGCTCGCCCCGGTATCGCCGGGCTCGACCGCGACAAGCACCAGCAAGCCCTGATCAATTGAACCGACAATCTCCCCTGCCACTTCTACCCGCGCACCCCTGACGCGCTGCAGCAGGCCCTTCATGCTTCGTCCGGCTGCAATTTGAGCAACTGGCGGGCCATTTGCTCGGTGGCACGTACCAAGGCATCGGTGATTCCGGGCTCGGAGGCCACATGGCCGGCTTCGCGGATCACTTGCAGCTCGCTGCCGGGCCAGGCCTGATGCAGCTCCCAGGCGTTGTCCAGCGGGCAAATCATGTCGTAGCGACCATGGACGATCACGCACGGCAGGTGAGCGATCTTGTACATGTCGCGCAGCAACTGGTTGGGCTCCAGGAACGCGTTGTTCATGAAGTAATGGCATTCGATACGGGCGATGGATAATGCCCGGTGCGGCTCACAGAAACGTTCGACCACTTGCGGGTTGGGCCGCAGGGTTGCGGCACGCCCTTCCCAGGTCGACCAGGCCTTGGCCGCGTGCATTTGGGCAATCTGATCATTGCCTGTCAGACGTTTGTGAAAAGCACTCATCAGGTCGTGACGCTCTTCAGGCGGGATCGGGGCTATATATTCCTGCCAGTAATCCGGGAAGATCCGGCTGGCACCCTTCTGATAGAACCATTCGATTTCTTGAGGACGGGCCAGGAAGATCCCGCGCAGGATCAGGCCGTGTACCCGCTCCGGATGGCTTTGCGCGTACGCCAGTGACAGGGTCGAACCCCACGAACCGCCGAACACCACCCACTTGTCGATCCCGAGGAACAGACGAATCCGCTCCATGTCCGCGACCAGATCCCACGTGGTGTTGCTGTCCAGGCTGGCATGCGGCGTCGAGCGCCCACAGCCGCGCTGATCGAAGGTGATGATCCGGTACAGACCCGGATCAAAGTAACAGCGACTGTTGGCATCGCAGCCCGAACCCGGCCCGCCGTGGACAAACACCACGGGCAGGCCGTCTGGCGAACCGCTTTCGTCAACGTAGAGAACATGCGGCCCATCAACCGCCAGCTCATGCCGGGCGTAGGGTTTGATCTGCGGGAACAAGGTCTGCATTACGCACTCCGAGGGGGGGCTGGAAAATGTTGCCGTCTGGCATCATAAACCCGATTGAGTGCAATGAGCATGTCCTTACACGCAACCCTTTGGGAGCTGGCTTGCCAGCCCCCAAAAGGTCGGAAACTCAGGAAAGCTCGGGAGCCACTTCAATCGCCCGACCTGCTGCCGGCTTTACCCACAACAGATAAGCCACCACCAGGAATGCAATCCAGACCACGCCGACCATCAGCGCCGCTTGAGTCTCAGGGAAGTAGCCCAGTACGCCGAAGATGAACACCATGAACGCAATCGCGGCCATCGGCGCATACGGCCAGAACGGCACCGGGAACTTGAGCTCGGCCACTTGCTCGCGGGTCATGGAGCGACGCATGGCCACCTGAGTCACCAAAATCATCAACCACACCCACACCGTGGCAAAGGTGGCAATCGAGGCGATCACCAGGAAGATGTTTTCCGGGATCAGGTAGTTGAGCACCACACCGCCCAACAACGTAGCGCCCATCACCAGGACCGTCATCCACGGCACGCCATGGCGGGAGATTTTGGCGAAGCCTTTAGGCGCCTGCCCTTGCTGTGCCAGACCGTACATCATGCGGCCTGCGCCGAAGATGTCGCTGTTGATGGCCGACACCGCAGCCGAGATCACCACGATGTTCAGAATGGTGGCCGCCGAGCTGATACCCAGGCTGTCAAAAATCTGCACAAACGGGCTGCCCTGGCTGCCGATCTGGGTCCAAGGGTAAATAGCCATCAACACAAACAGGGTCAGCACATAGAACAACAGAATGCGTAACGGCACTGCGTTGATCGCTTTAGGGATCACGCGTTGCGGGTCTTTGGCTTCGCCGGCGGTGATGCCGATGATTTCAATGCCGCCAAAGGCAAACATCACCACCGCAAACGAAGCGATCAAGCCGCCCACGCCATTAGGCATAAAGCCGCCGAATGACCACAGGTTGCTGATGCCGGTGGCCACCGCATCTGAACTGCCGGAGGTACCGATGCCGAACAGCATGATGCCGAAACCGGCCAGGATCATCGCCACGATGGCGGCAACCTTGAGCAGCGACAGCCAGAACTCCATTTCACCGAAGACTTTGACGCTGCACAGGTTAAGCCCGCCAATCAGCAGCACGATGCCCAATACCCAGATCCAGCGCGCCACCTCCGGGAACCAGAAGCCCATATAGATACCGAAGGCGGTGACATCGGCCAGACACACGATGATCATCTCAAAGGCATAGGTCCAACCCAGGATAAAGCCGGACATCGGGCCCAGGTAGGTACTGGCGTAGTGGCCGAACGAACCGGACACCGGGTTGTGCACGGCCATTTCGCCCAGTGCGCGCATCACCATGAATACCGCAGCACCACCAATCAGGTACGCCAGCAACACAGCAGGTCCAGCCATTTGGATGGCAGCGGCTGAACCATAAAAAAGACCCGTTCCGATCGCTGAACCCAGCGCCATAAAACGGATGTGACGGGCCGATAGCCCGCGTTTCAAACCTTGAGTCTGGTTTTGCATTTCGCGTCCTTGATTATTATTGTCGGCGAAAACAGAGACGCAGAGAGCCCGGGAGGCTCTCTGCGTTTTTTTGGGGTTACAGGCTTGGCAGAACGTGTGCTGGCAGCAGATCGTTCAGGCAACGGGTTGCCAACAGCTTCATGGCAATTTCGATGTCCGGAGCGAAGAAGCGGTCTTTCTCATAGTGCGCAACCTTGCTACGCAAGGTGGTGCGAGCGATTTCAAGCTTGGCCGAGGTTTTCAGGCCATCACGCAGGTCCAGACCCTGGCACGCGGCCAGCCACTCAATCGCCAATACACCACGTACGTTTTCAGCCATTTCCCACAGACGCTTGCCAGCAGAAGGGGCCATCGATACGTGGTCTTCCTGGTTGGCCGAGGTTGGAATGCTGTCGACGCTGTGCGGGTGCGACAACGCCTTGTTCTCGCTGGCCAGGGCCGCAGCCGTCACCTGAGCGATCATGAAGCCGGAATTCACGCCGCCATTGGCCACCAGGAACGGCGGCAATTGCGACATGTGCTTGTCCATCATCAACGAGATACGGCGCTCGCTCAGCGAGCCGATTTCGGCAATCGCCAGAGCCATGTTGTCTGCGGCCATCGCAACCGGTTCGGCGTGGAAGTTACCGCCGGAGATCACGTCGCCCTGCTCGGCAAATACCAGCGGGTTATCCGACACCGCGTTGGCTTCAATGCCCAGCACTTCGGCAGCCTGACGGAACTGAGTCAGGCAGGCGCCCATCACTTGTGGCTGGCAACGCAGGGAGTACGGGTCTTGTACCTTGTCGCAGTTTTTGTGCGACTCGGAGACTGCACTGCTCGCGCCCAGCAGGTCGCGATAAATCGCAGCTGCATCGATCTGCCCGCGTTGACCGCGTGCCGCATGGATACGTGGGTCGAACGGCGAGCGCGAACCCAGCACGGCTTCAACCGTCAGGCCGCCACATGCCATGGCAGCAGCGAACAGGTCTTCGCCTTCAAACAGACCGCGCAAGGCGTAAGCCGTGGATACCTGAGTACCGTTGAGCAGGGCCAGACCTTCTTTGGCGGCCAGGGTCAGCGGCTCAAGACCGGCTTGTTTCAAGGCGCTTACGGCATCGAGCCACTCGCCTTTGTAACGTGCCTTGCCTTCGCCCAGCAGTACCAGCGACATATGCGCCAACGGCGCCAGGTCGCCCGATGCGCCCACCGAACCTTTCAGCGGGATGTGCGGGTAAACCTCGGCATTGATCAGTGCGATCAATGCGTCGATAACCACGCGGCGAATCCCGGAGAAACCACGGCTCAGGCTGTTGACCTTGAGCACCATGATCAGGCGCACCAGATCATCGCTGATCGGCTCGCCGATACCGGCTGCGTGGGACAGCACCAGGGAACGCTGGAGGTTTTCCAGGTCTTCGCTGGCGATTTTGGTCGAAGCCAGCAAACCGAAACCTGTGTTGATGCCGTAGGTGGTGCGGTTTTCGGCAAGGATCTGCTCAACGCACGCCACACTGGCATCGATCTGCGCCGAGGCGCTCTCGTCCAGGCTGAGCGTTACCGGCTGCTGATAAATGTCACGCAGTTGGGCAAGGCTCAGTTGGCCGGGGATCAGGTTTAGCTCAAGCACGTTAATACTCCTTCACACGTGTAACCGAAATTATAGAAATCTTTAGCAACCTTGTGGGAGCTAGCCTGCTCGCGAAGACCGTTCGCGAGCAGGCTAGCTCCCACAGAAGACCAATGTCAGCCGTTGATCATCGGCAGGTTCAGGCCCTGCTCGTTCGCGCAGTCGATGGCGATGTCGTAACCGGCATCGGCATGGCGCATTACGCCGGTCGCCGGGTCGTTGTGCAGTACGCGGGCAATGCGTTCTGCCGCTTCGTCGGTACCGTCACACACAATCACCATGCCCGAGTGTTGCGAGAAGCCCATGCCAACGCCGCCGCCGTGGTGCAGCGAGACCCAGGTCGCACCGCTCGCGGTGTTGAGCAAGGCGTTGAGCAGTGGCCAGTCGGACACAGCGTCCGAACCGTCTTTCATCGATTCGGTTTCACGGTTCGGGCTGGATACCGAACCAGAGTCCAGGTGGTCACGGCCAATCACGATCGGGGCTTTGAGCTCGCCGCTGCGCACCATTTCGTTGAACGCCAGGCCCAGCTTGGCGCGCTGGCCCAGACCAACCCAGCAAATACGTGCCGGCAAGCCCTGGAAGCTGATGCGCTCGCGAGCCATGTCCAACCAGTTGTGCAGGTGGGCGTCGTCAGCGATCAGTTCTTTGACCTTGGCGTCGGTTTTGTAGATGTCTTCCGGATCACCCGACAGTGCGACCCAACGGAATGGACCTACACCGCGGCAGAACAGTGGGCGGATGTAAGCCGGTACGAAGCCCGGGAAGTCGAATGCGTTTTCAACGCCCACTTCTTTGGCCATCTGACGAATGTTGTTGCCGTAGTCGAAAGTCGGAACGCCAGCCTTCTGGAACGCCAGCATGGCTTCAACGTGTTCGCCCATCGAGGCTTTGGCGGCTTTGACCACGGCAGCCGGATCGGTCACGGCGCGGTCGCGGTACTGCTCCCAGGTCCAGCCTTTTGGCAGGTAGCCGTTCAGTGGGTCGTGGGCGCTGGTCTGGTCGGTCACCATGTCCGGGCGCACACCACGACGAACCATTTCCGGCAGCAATTCAGCAGCGTTGCCGCACAGGGCGATGGAAATCGCTTTGCCTTCAGCGGTGTATTTCGCAATACGTGCCAGCGCGTCATCCAGATCCACGGCTTGCTCGTCGACATAACGAGTGGCCAGGCGGAAATCGATACGGCTTTGCTGGCATTCAATGTTCAGCGAGCAGGCACCGGCCAGGGTAGCGGCCAGCGGTTGTGCACCGCCCATGCCGCCCAAACCTGCAGTCAGTACCCATTTGCCGACCAGGCTGCCGTTGTAATGCTGGCGACCGGCTTCAACGAAGGTTTCGTAGGTACCCTGAACGATGCCCTGGCTGCCGATGTAGATCCAGCTGCCGGCGGTCATCTGGCCGTACATGGCCAGGCCTTTGGCGTCGAGTTCGTTGAAGTGTTCCCACGTAGCCCAATGCGGAACCAGGTTGGAGTTGGCGATCAGCACCCGTGGCGCGTTGCTGTGGGTTTTGAACACGCCAACCGGCTTGCCCGATTGCACCAGCAGGGTTTCGTCATCGTTGAGGTTGGTCAGGCTCTCGACGATTTTGTCGTAGCACTCCCAGTTACGCGCTGCCCGGCCAATACCGCCATACACCACCAGTTCGGTAGGGTTCTCGGCCACTTGTGGGTCGAGGTTGTTCATCAGCATCCGCAGCGGGGCTTCTGTCATCCAGCTTTTAGCCGTGAGCTGGGTGCCACGGGCGGCGCGAATTTCACCATCACGGTGACGGGTGAACGAAGCAGGCGATTTAGGGGTAGTTGAAGTCACGGGTAACTCCTCAGCGATGGGCAGATGCGTCGGGTGTGAGAAGAGGATCGACGCACACTTATGTACTTGTACATACAAGCATATGCAAGTAAGCGGCCAATGTCATATTTCAGCAGGTGAAATTGTTTAATCGCTGCTACAGGCCCCGTAAATAAAGGCTTAAATTTACGCAGGTAGTCTCTTTGACAGATGAGGGGTAAAGCGCGGGAATGTTACTGGGAGGGGGTTTTGCGTCTTTTTGGGGCGTTCGGTAACAGGAGGGGGTGCTGATCGCGTCACCCCATGGGCGCTGATGCCAGCGCCCATGGGGTGTATTGAGTCATTACTTTGCGTAACGCTGTTGCCCCCACTCAATAATCCGCGCGAGCAATTGCTTGAGCACCACCCGGGTCGGTGCCGCCAGGTCCTGGCGATAGTTGAACGGTTCGAACTCTTCCATATAGGTGCACTGCGCCAGCTCCAGTTGCACCGCATGGATGTTGTCGGCGGGGCTGCCGTAATGGCGGGTGATATGGCCGCCCTTGAAGCGCCCGTTCAGCACATGGCTGTACGCCGGGTGCTCGGCGCAAATGGCTTCCAGATCGCGGGCCAGTGCCGGGTCGCAGCTGGCGCCATTGAACGTGCCCAGGTTGAAGTCCGGCAAACGCCCGTCAAACAGGTGCGGCACGCAAGAACGGATAGAGTGCGCATCGAACAGCAACGCATAGCCAAACTCGTCTTTGAGGCGTTTGAGCTCCTGTTGCAAGGTCTGGTGGTAGGGCTTCCAGATCTGCTCCAGGTACGTCGCACGCTCTTGCTCCGAAGGCACTTGCCCTTCGCGGAACAGGGGCACGCCATCAAACAGCGTGGCCGGGAACAGCCCCGTGGTCGCGCCCACGTACATCGGTGCATCGTCTTCGGGGCGATTGAGGTCAATCACGAAGCGCGAGTACTCGGCAGCCAAGGTGCTGGCGCCCAGCTCAGCAGCAAAGTCGTAGAGCTGCGGGATGTGCCAGTCGGTGTCCGGCAGGCTTTGCGCCTCCGGGATCAGACCGGCCTTTACCGCCGGCGTCAGTTTCAAGCCTGCGTGGGGCATGCTGATCAGCAATGGCACACGGCCTTGTTTGAATGTCAGAACCTTATCCACAAACTTTTCTCCTAAAGCGCTACGTCAACGCCATTGCGCACGACGCGTTTATCCAGATCACCGCCCAGCCAATAGGCGAGGTCTGCCGGGCGATCAATATTCCAGGCCACAAAGTCGGCCACTTTGCCGGGTTCCAGCGAGCCATGGGTCTCGCCCATGCCCAGCGCCGTGGCAGCATGCTGGGTAACACCGGCCAAGGCTTCTTCAGGGGTCATGCGGAACAGGGTACAGGCCATATTCAGCATCAAGCGCAGCGACAGGCCCGGCGAAGTGCCCGGGTTCAGGTCGCTGGCGATAGCGATTTTCACCCCGTGCTTGCGCAGGGCCTCCATCGGCGGCAGCTGGGTTTCACGCAAAAAGTAAAACGCACCGGGCAACAACACGGCCACGGTACCGGATTGGGCCATGGCGATGGCGTCTTCTTCAGTCATGAATTCCAGGTGGTCAGCCGACAACGCCTGATAGCGCGCCGCCAGGCTTGAACCATGCAGGGAGGACAGCTGCTCGGCGTGCAGTTTGACCGGCAGACCCAGTTGCTGCGCCACTTTAAAGACGCGCTCAACCTGGGCCGGCGAAAAGGCCAGGTATTCGCAGAAGGCATCCACTGCGTCTACCAGCCCTTCGTCCGCCAGCGCGGGCAGCATCTCGTTGCAGATGTGGTCGATGTAGTCGTCGGCGCGGTCCTTGTACTCCGGTGGCAAGGCGTGGGCCGCCAGGCAGGTGCTGCGCACCGTGACCGGTAATTCCTGGCCAAGGCGACGAATCACCCGCAGGATTTTGCGTTCGCTCTCAAGGCTCAGGCCATAACCGGACTTGATCTCGACGCTGGTGACGCCATCGCGCAGCAAGCAGATCAAACGCTGACGGGCACTGGCGAACAACTCCTCTTCGCTGGCCGCACGGGTCGCACGCACAGTGCTGGCAATGCCGCCACCGGCGGCAGCGATTTCGGCATAGCTCACGCCCTGCAAGCGCTGCTCGAATTCACCGCTGCGATTACCGCCAAACACCGTATGGGTGTGGCAATCGATCAGTCCCGGCGTAACCCACGCGCCTTCCAGGCCGTGGGTTTGGCCATACTCGCCGGCAGGCAACTGCTGACGCGGGCCAATCCACTCAATGTAGCCGTCACGGGTAACAAGGGCGGCATCCTCGATAATCGAGTACGTACCATTGGCCATGGTTGCGACATTGCAGTGTTGCCAAAGAGTTTTCATTCAAACACTCCATCATTGATTCAAGCCAGATGCGGCAACAACTCATGTAACAAGCGTTGATCCTTGAGAATCCCAGCGCTGCTGGCAATGTCCGGCGCCAGCCAGCGATCCTGATCATACGGTGCCACGCGCTCACGCAGCAGGTTCAAGGCTTTTTGGGTACCGGCGCCAAAACGCTGCGGTTTGAGAAACTCAAATGCCTGGGCCGCCAACAAATATTCAATGGCCAGGATCTGCGTACAGTTTTCGAGCAGTTGCAGCAGTTTGAGCGCCGAGTTGGTACCCAGGCTCAGGTGATCTTCCTGCAGCCCTGAAGTCACGTAGTTATCCAGCACTGCCGGTTGGGCCAACTGGCGATTTTGCGCGCAGAGGGACGCCGCGACGTATTGCACGATCATCATTCCCGAGTTAACCCCGGGCTGACTGACCAAAAACGCGGGCAGACCGCTCACATGCGGATTGATCAGACGATCCAGGCGGCGCTCGGCAATCGAGCCGATCTCGGCCATCGCAATGGCAAGCATATCGGCAGCCAGGGCCACCGACTGGCCATGGGGGTTGGCCTGGCTAACCACCCGATAGGCTTCAGGCGTGCCCAGGACCATCGGGTTGTCATTGACCGAATTGAGCTCGGTTTCGATTTGCAGCGCGGCATGTTGCAGCTGGTCACGCGCGGCGCCATGCACCTGCGGGATTGAGCGCAAGCTCAGGGCGTCTTGAGTGCGCACCCCTTTGCTGCTGGCAATGACTTCACTGTCTGCCAGCAAATGCCGCAGGTTTTCACCCACACGCTGCATGCCGGGATGAGGCTTGAGTGCCAGGATTTCAGGGTCAAACGCATCCAGCTGACCGCGCAACGCCTCAAAACTCATGGCCCCCGTCACATCGGCCCACTGCAACAAATGCGTGGCATCGGCCAAGGCCAGGCAGCTCAGGCCGGTCATGCACGGCGTGCCGTTGACCAGGCACAAGCCATCCTTGGCACCCAGTACCACCGGGCTCAGGCCTTCGGCAGCCAGTGCCTGCTGCGCAGGGACAACCTGCCCGCGGTAGCTGACGTCGCCAACGCCCAGCAGGCTGATGCCGATATGCGCCATGTGGGTCAAATAACCCACAGAGCCCTGGGAAGGCACTTGCGGAGTGATCCGGTGATTGAGCAACGCCAGCAGCCCTTCAACCACTTGGCGGTGCAAACCCGACTTGCCCTGGCTGAACTGGATAACGGCCGCGCAAATGATGGCCCGGGTTTGCTCATTGCTGAGCACGGGGCCCACGCCGCAGGCATGGCTGAGCAAGGTGTTGCGCGACAGCGCGCTCAGTTGCTCGTCCTGCAACGAGACGTTGCTCAGCCCACCCAGCCCCGTATTGATGCCATACGCACGCTCACCACTGCGCACAATGCGCTGCACGATGGCCTGCGCATTGTCGATCCGGGCCCGGGCCTGATCCGACAACGTCAACAGTGCACCATGCCGGGCGACAGCCACGACGTCCTTCCACCCCATGCGGGTGTTGTCTATAACCACTGCTTCAATCTGCACGCTGTTCACATTTGACCTCAACCTGTCTAACCCTAAACCGTGACGGCACGGCGCTGAACAAAGCGATCCACGTAATCGTCAGCCGGCGAGTGAAGAATGTCCTTGGGCGTGCCCACCTGAATCAACCGGCCATCCTTGAGGATCGCAATCCGGTTGCCGATGCGCACCGCTTCATCCAGGTCATGGGTAATGAAGACAATGGTTTTATGCAGGGTCTTTTGCAGCTCAAGCAATTGATCCTGCATCTCGGCGCGGATCAACGGATCCAGGGCGCTGAAGGCCTCATCCATCAGGATGATGTCGGTGTCGCTGGCCAAGGCCCGCGCCAGACCCACGCGCTGGCGCATGCCGCCGGACAGCTGGTGCGGGTATTTGTTTTCGTAGCCTTTGAGACCCACGGTATTGATCCAGTGCATGGCGCGCTCGGCGCACAGGGCTTTGCTTTCGCCACGCACTTTCAGGCCATAGGCCACGTTGTCGATCACAGTTCTGTGGGGCAACAGGCCAAAGCTCTGGAACACCATGCTGATCTTGTGCCGACGGAATTGGCGCAAGGCTTCCATGTCGTATTGCAGGATGTCTTCACCGTCCACCAGGATCGCACCGCTGGTGGGATCGATCAGGCGATTGAAGTGGCGTACCAGCGTCGATTTCCCCGACCCGGACAAGCCCATGATGACGAAGATCTCACCGGTGCCGATGCTCAATGACAAGTCATTGACCCCGACGACGCAGCCGGTCTGGGACAAGACCTGATCCTTGGTTTTCTCTTGCTGGATCATGGCCAGCGCTTCCTTGGCACGGCTGCCAAAGATCTTGAACACGTTTTTCACTTCAATTTTAGGGGGCATGCTCATTTGCTCACCTCGTGCCGTGGGCGGCCATAGGCCTGCGTGATGCGGTCGATAACCACTGCCAGAATCACAATCGCCAGACCGGCTTCAAGCCCGCGACCGACGTTCAGCGTCTGGATCCCCACCAGTACGTCCTCACCCAGACCCCGCGCACCAATCATCGAGGCGATCACCACCATCGACAGCGCCATCATGGTGGTTTGGTTGATCCCTGCCATGATGCTCGGCATCGCCAGCGGCAACTGCACACCAAACAGCTGTTGCCAGCGGTTGGCACCAAAGGCGTTGATGGCTTCCATCACTTCGGCGTTAACCTGGCGAATGCCCAGATCGGTCAAGCGAATCAGCGGTGGCGCAGAGTAGATAACCGTGGCGAAGATCGCCGGGACTTTGCCCAGGCCAAACAGCATCAGCACCGGAATCAGGTACACGAAGCTGGGCATGGTTTGCATGATGTCGAGCATCGGCATCAATACGGCGCGCAAGCGATCGCTGCGGGCCGCGAGAATCCCCAGCGGGATGCCGATCAACACCGAAATCACCGTGGCGACCATCATCAAGGCCAGCGTTTGCATCAGCTTGTCCCACAAGCCAACAGCCCCCACCAGGAACAACAAGCCGACGATAACGGCCGTGGTCACCAGCTTGCGGGTAGCGTGCCAGGTGACACCTGCAACGATCGCCAGCACCAGCCACCAGGGAGCCATGCGCAGCACGGTCTCAAGATTGACGATGGCCCACAGCATGGTGTCGGAAATATGCCGGAAGATATCGCCATAGTTGGTCACCAGGGCGTCGACCCAACTGTTGACCCAGTCGGCAATTGAAAATGTAAAACGGTCGGGAAACATAAGAACTCTCGATCAAATGAAAGGAACGTACGCGACAGACAGAACGTCCGTGTTCAGAGTGCAGCCTCAATTTTCTTCGCGGCAGCTTCGTCTACCCATGCGTGCCAGACCTCTGGATGCTCCTTGAGGAACAACACGGCCAGTTGCGGCGACTTGATATTTTCATGGGTCATGCGGGCCAGGTTTTGATTGAGCAGATCGATCGGCAAGTTGACCTTTTCCAGGACGCTGATCAGCTCTGGCGCTTGCTCGTTGAAGACGCTCGACACGCCCACTTTGATCGTCAGGCTCTTGTCGACACCGGGCTTTTCTTCCAGTTTGACCAGATCAAGCTTGCCCATCAGCGGGGTCGGCGACCAGTAATAGAACAGAATCGGTTCGCCGCGCTTGTAGCTCGACAACACGGCGATATCCAGCGCCGGACCGGTGCCCGGGCGGAAGTTGGTAAAGGTGTTTTCCAGCCCGTAGCTCTTGAGCATTTCACTGTTTTCAAGCTCGCACGTCCAGCCGGCCGGGCAGTTGTAGAAACGCCCCTTGGACGGTTCTTCCTGATCCTTGAACAGTGCGGCGTACTGCCCCAGGTCGGCGATGGATTTGAGGTTCGGTGCCTTCGCTTCAATATTGCGGCCGGCATCGCCTTCAATCACGTAACGTGGCACATACCAGCCTTCAACAGCACCCACCACCGGTGCCCCAACGCCTACCACCTTGCCCGCCGCCTCAGCCTTGGACCACACTTTACTGCGCCCCACCCACTCCTCGGCAAACACCTGAATATCGTTGCTGCCCAGCGCGTTCTCCATGGAAATGGAGTTACCCGGCAAAGCATCAACCTTACAGTCGTAGCCCTTTGCCAGAACGAACTGCATCAGGTCAGTGAGCAACATCCCGCTTTCCCAGTTAAGCCCGGCGAACTTCACCGGTTTTCCTGACTCGCACCATGTGGCCGCCTGAGCAGTACCGGCACCGACCAAAAGGCTGATGGACAGTAAAGGGGTCAGCAGAGTCTTGTGGATGTTCATTGAGTGACGCTCCTAATCATTAAAAGGCTAAGGCTGGCTACGGCATACGGTTTCCAGGAGCTTTCAGCGGGTCCCTGCGCAGTGGGTCAATCAGCTCAGTAATGCTCCCTCTCGGTGTGGCTAAAGGCGTGGCAAATCAGGGGGTGTGCAAGCAAGCACTCGATGTACAGTCATGTACTTGTACATACAAGCATATGCAAGTAAGCGGCCAAGATGAGCTTACCGCGGGCGAAATTATTCAAACGCCGCTGCAAGGCCCAAAAACAAGGGCGACTACGGAGGTAGGAATTTTCTTTAAATTGCGAAAGGTAAGGCGAAGGGATGTTACTGAGACGGGGTTTTGCGTCTTTCTGGGGCGTTAAGTAACAAGCAGGGGCACTGTTTACTGTTCAAGGGTGGAAGCTGGCGGACCAGCCTCCACGGGCGCAACCTTTGCTTCAGACCGCACTCAACTCAATCACGCAGCAACGGCCTGTGACCGTGACTTCCAGCAACTCGCGATTGGCGCTCAGTTGCAGGCAATCGTAACGCCCCAAGTGTTCGTGGCAGGTTTTACCCAGGCCCACTTGCACGTGTTCACCAGCGCTGAAAATCACCAGGGTGTGCGCCGAACTGAACAACCGCTGCGGGGTTGTCGCCTCCAGCCATTGCAGCCGGGCGGTGTAACGTTGCGGGGCGTAGATCAGGTTGAAGTCGCGAATCGGCCCCTCTATCAGGGTGCAGCTGACGGCACTTTCGCCTTTAAACGCGAACGCATCGAACGGCAGCAAGGCCCGGGTACTGACGCCGTCGACTTGCAGGTTCATGCCCGCGCCTTGCAGTACGCTGATAATCCGCTGATAGCCGTCGAAGCGCGAAAAACCGCCTGACTCACCAATATCGGCAATCGACAGGCGCCAGCCAAAGCCATCAAGGCCTTCACCGGCGTCGCGGGTGATTTCTTCGGTGCTGCCACCGCCGTTTTTCCAAGGCATGCGCGGGTAATCGGCGGCGCGTAAAACTCTCAGCTCTTTCATTTACTGAAACGTCCTTCGAGACGGTGACGGGAACCGGGGTGGATCAGACGAGCCGCGGTAACGGGCTGGCGCCCCGACCAGGTGCGGCGGCGAATCAGCAGACACGGTTCGCCGGGCTCGATTTGCAGCAACTTGCACTCTTTGGGGTCAGCCAAAATCGCTTCGACCACGTGCTCGCCTTCGGTCAGGGGGGCGACCTGAGACAAATAGGCGTAGGGCGTTTGCAGGGTAAAGTCTTGCTTGAGGTAGTCCGGCGCCACTTGGGCATTCACGAAACGGTCCTCAATTTGCACGGCAATCCCGTTCTCGTAGTGCACGATCAGTGAATGAAAGACTTTCTGCCCTTCACGCATGTCGAGCACGGCGGCGCGTTCGGAACCGGCCATTTCTTCACCCAGGCTGATCACTTTGCAGGTGTGCTTGTGCCCACGCGCGGCGATTTCATCGGCGATGTTGTTGACTTGAAACAGCGCAGACTGAGTTTTGGGCTCAGCCACAAAGGTACCGACGCCCTGCATGCGCACCAGCAAACCGTCGGCGGTCATTTCACGCAGCGCACGGTTGATGGTCATGCGGCTGAAGCCCAACTGGCTGACCAGTTCGCTTTCAGAAGGCACACGGTAATGCGGCGGCCAGTTCCCGCTCTGGATTTGCGCAGTGATCATCTGCTTTACACGGGCATATAGCGGGGCCGGACTGTCGCCCATGTGGGCGGCCAGCGGGGACACGACAGGCGGAGTCGACACAGGCAATCCTTGTTCATGAGTTAAGGGGCGTAGCTTGCCGGAGTTTACCGAGCAGGCAAACGTCTGTATATGTATATACAAATAACAAACCATGGGGTGCCGAACCGATGTCCGTCTTCTTTGCCGAGCGCGCGCTGTTACCTACAGGCTGGGCGACCAACGTCCGAATCGAGGTCGGCGCCGATGGCTGCTTGACCCGAATTCAAGCCAATGCCGACGCGCACGGCGCCGAACGCCTGAGCGGTCCCCTGCTGCCGGGCATGCCCAACCTGCACTCCCACGCGTTCCAGCGGGCCATGGCCGGCTTGGCCGAAGTGGCGGGCAACCCCAACGACAGCTTCTGGACCTGGCGCGATTTGATGTATCGGCTGGTCGGAAAAATCAGCCCGGAGCAGCTCGGCATCATCGCCCGCCAGCTGTACATCGAAATGCTCAAGGCCGGTTACACCTCGGTGGCCGAATTCCATTACGTACACCACGACCTGTCGGGCCAGCCCTATGCCAACCCGGCAGAACTGGCGTTGCGCATCAGCGAAGCGGCCCGCTCGACCGGTATTGGCCTGACCCTGCTGCCAGTGCTGTACAGCCACGCAGGTTTTGGCGGCCAGACACCCAATGACGGCCAGCGACGTTTTATCAACAGCACCGAGCAATACCTGAAATTGCAGCAACAGTTGCAGCCGCTGCTGGCTCAACAGCCGGCACAAGCGCTGGGCTTGTGCTTCCACTCGCTGCGCGCCGTCACCCCCGAGCAAATCCACGAAGTCATGCAGGCCAGCGACAAGGCTTGCCCGGTGCATATCCATATCGCCGAGCAGCAAAAGGAAGTCGACGACTGCCTGAGCTGGAGCGGCAAACGTCCGATCCAGTGGCTGTATGACAACGTTGAGGTGGACCGGCGCTGGTGCCTGGTGCACGCAACCCACGCCAATGCAGACGAAGTGTGGCTTATGGCGCAAAGCCAGGCCGTGGCTGGGTTATGCCTGACCACTGAAGCCAACCTGGGCGACGGTATTTTCCCGGCCGTGGACTATCTGGCCCAGGGCGGGCGTATGGGCATCGGTTCAGACAGCCATGTGTCGCTGAGTGTGGTTGAGGAGCTGCGCTGGCTGGAATACGGCCAGCGCTTGCGCGATCAGCGCCGCAACCGGATGTACCGCAGCGATCAACCGATGGTCGGCCGCACGCTGTACGACGCAGCCCTCGCAGGCGGCGCACAGGCGATGGGGCAACCCGTGGCCGGACTGGCCGTGGGCCAGCGCGCCGACTGGCTGGTACTGGACGGCAACGACCCGTACCTGGCCACCGCTCAGGACGATGCCATTCTCAACCGCTGGTTGTTTGCCGGCGGCGACCGCCAGGTGCGCGATGTACTGGTCAATGGCCAGTGGGTCGTGCGCGATGGGCATCACGCCGATGAAGAAGCCAGTTGCCGCGACTTCACCCGGGTACTGCGCGAGTTGCTGGGTTAATTTTTAACCGCAGCCTGCGGCTGCAGGAAAACTTCATCAGTGGGAGCGAGCCTGCTCGCGAAGGCCGTTCGCGAGCAGGCTCCCTCCCACAGGGGGGGCTTGATCGGTCGCAGAGTATCTACAAGGAAAGCAGATGTTTCGCCGCCCATTCCCGGACCTCGGCATAGGGGTAGTACTCCAATGCCGCAAAACCCGGAATGGCCCGCGCCTTCATCTTGGTAAACATCGGTACGCTGATCCCGCATAAAAACCGGGTCAGCCGTTCTGCCGGGGGATAACTTCCCGTGTATTCCTGATGCCTGTGGATAAAAGCACCACACAGCGCTTCAACGTTTTTATCCACAAGCGGTAACAACGCGGGCGGTTCTGGCAAGCGGGCGACCTGCCCTGCACACACCGAACAATGCCCGCACTGCTGCGGGGCCTGCTCGTCGCCAAAGTACTGGGCCAGTCGGTAACTCAGGCAGGTGTCACTGGCAAACAACGCCAGCATCGCGTGAATGCGCACAATCTCGCCGCGCTCATGGGCAGTGAAATACCGGTGCAATTCCAGGCTCAGCGCCTCGGCATCAAACTCTGTCACCAGCAGGCTGTAGACCTCGGTCATTTGCTTGCTTTCAAGCTCGATCCAGCCCTTCTCCTGAAAGTAATCCAGCGCCTTGACCACACGATTGCGGTCGGCCTGATGCTGGCTGTACAACGCGTCGAAATTCACCGTGGCCCAGGTTCTGGCGCGAGTGGAGGTCTGGATGATGGCCGAGACAAACTGCTGACGCTCACCCTCGAACCTGGCCAACAACACCTCAGGCTCGATCAGGAACTTGAACCGGTACTCGGCAAAATAGGCATAGCGCGGAGCAATCAGGCCGCGCAGTTCCAACTGCACCAACAGGGTTTTGAGCGGTAGCTGACGAATATTGCTCTGATCGGACAACGGCAGGAGCATGAACTCCCACTGCCCTTCAGGTATCGCCCCGCGCAACTCATCGAGCACACAGCGAATACCCTGCAACTCAGGCGTGTCGCCATATACAAAGTTTTCCAGCACGTTGAGGCTGTCGCGGTTGGCCAGCACCAAACACTCGGACGGCTGGCCATCACGCCCGGCGCGACCGATTTCCTGGCTGTAATTTTCAATCGACTTGGGCAAGTCGAAATGCACCACATTGCGGATGTCACTCTTATCGATACCCATCCCGAAGGCGATGGTGGCAACAATGCAGTTCAACTGGCCGCCCATAAACTGGCGCTGAATACCCTCACGCTGCTCATGGGGTAAACCGGCGTGATAGGCGTTGGCGCTGATACCGTGCTGGCTGAGGTGCTGGGCGATCTGCTCGGCCGTCTTTTGCAGCGTGACATAGACAATGCTCGGCTGGCCGATGCGCTCGCCCATCCACTGCACCAGTCGCTGGCGCTTGGCCGCACCACTGACCGGTTCAACCCACAAATTGAGGTTGGCGCGATAGAAACCGGTCGTGATGACGTCCGATTCGGCAATCGCGAATTTGGTCTGCATGTCAGCGATAACATTCGGCGTGGCCGTCGCCGTCAGCAGCAAGGCTTGAGGGATATTGAACTGGCGCTGGTAGTCCGGAAGCTTCAAGTAGTCCGGGCGAAAGTTATGCCCCCACTCGGAAATACAGTGCGCCTCGTCCACCACCAGCAACGAAATCGGCACCTGCTGCAAAAAATTACGGAAGCGCTCGTTTTTCAGGCGCTCGACCGAAATCATCAGAATCTTCAATTCGCCCGACTTGGCCCGGGCCATGACTGCACTGGCGTCCTCACGGCTTTGCGCCGAATCAATGCTGGCCGCCGCAATCCCGTGACGCTGCAAAAACGCCAATTGGTCCTGCATCAGAGCCAACAAGGGCGAAACCACCAACGTCAGGTGAGGCAGCAGCAAAGCCGGCAGCTGGTAGCACAACGACTTGCCCGACCCCGTCGGAAAGATCGCCGCCGCCGAGCGCCCAGCCAACACCGCGCTGATCGCTGCTTCTTGCCCGGCACGAAACTGTGGATAACCGAAAACCTGTTCCAGGGTGTTGTGCATCACTGTCACTCCATTGACCGCTGCAAAACGCAAAACTTTATCGCGAGAAATACAGTCGATCGAGAAAAGGTCGGGGGCAAATTGAGAGGGGATGATACAGGGTCGGCCTTGTAGTGGCTGTCGAGTACCCTGCCATCAGAAACAGCGTTAAAGTTCAGGTCCAATGAGCTGGACCTCCATTATGAAACTCGCCACCGATCTGCCTGACACCCACACCTTGCGCGAGCTGATGCAATTTCTGCATGAAGAAATCGGCCTGCCGGACCACAAAACCATCAGCCTGAAAACGTCGATCAATCTCGACCTGGGTTGCAACGGCACGGATGCCCAGCATCTGATGGAAGCCCTTGAAGAGCGTTTCGGCCTGGAGTTGGCGGACTATGATGCCTATCGCTATTTCCAGCCCGCAGGCAACGACCCGCACTTCAAGCGCAACGCCAAAGGCCGGGGTAGCAAGGTGCCGCTGACCATTGGGATGTTGTATGAGGCCATCAAGGCTGGCCATTGGGATACGCAAGCGCTGGAAGGTTAAATGTCAGGCACAAAAAAGCCGCCCTCTCAGGCGGCTTTTTTGTGGATCAACACACTGACCGAATGCTTACGCCTTCGGGCCAGCAGCCTTGATCGCGTCGCTGACGTCGAACTTCTTGAAGTTCTCTACGAACAGGCCGGCCAATGCCTTGGCAGCTTCGTCGTAGGCAGCTTTGTCAGCCCAGGTGTTGCGTGGGTTGAGCAGAACAGTGTCAACGCCCGGTACGCTCAATGGCACGTCGAGGTTGATGGTGTCCAGGTGCTCGGTTTCTGCGCCGATCAGAGCACCGCTCTGGATCGCTGCAATCACGCCGCGAGTAGTCGGGATGTTGAAACGCTTGCCAACGCCGTAGCCACCGCCGGTCCAGCCGGTGTTAACCAGGTACACCTTGGAGCCGAAACCGCGGATGCGCTTGATCAGCAGCTCTGCGTATTCGCCGGCAGGGCGCGGGAAGAACGGTGCGCCGAAGCAAGTGGAGAACGTCGACTTGATGCCGCTGCCCGAACCCATTTCAGTCGAGCCCACCAGAGCGGTGTAGCCAGACAGGAAGTGGTAAGCCGCTTGTTCTTCGCTGAGGATCGACACAGGCGGCAGTACGCCAGTCAGGTCGCAGGTCAGGAAGATCACAGCGTTTGGCTCGCCGCCCAGGTTCTTCTCGGAACGCTTGGCAACGTGCTCCAGCGGGTAAGCTGCGCGGCTGTTCTGGGTCAGGCTGACATCGGCATAGTCAGGGTGCTTGGCATCGTCGAGAACAACGTTTTCCAGCACAGCGCCGTGCTTGATGGCTTTCCAGATAACCGGTTCGTTCTTCTCGGACAGGTCGATGCACTTGGCATAGCAACCGCCTTCGATGTTGAACACCACACCTTCACCCCAGCCGTGTTCGTCATCACCGATCAGGTAACGGCTTTCATCGGCGGACAGGGTGGTTTTGCCGGTACCGGACAGGCCGAAGAACAGGGTCACGTCGCCCTCTTCGCCAATGTTGGCAGCGCAGTGCATCGGCAATACGTCAGCAGCAGGCAACAGGAAGTTCTGTACCGAGAACATGGCTTTTTTCATTTCACCGGCGTAACGCATGCCGGCGATCAGCACTTTTTTCTGGGCGAAGTTGAGGATCACGCAACCGTCAGAGTTGGTGCCATCACGCTCAGGTACGCACTCGAAGTTGGCCACATTGAGCACTTGCCACTCGTCACGACCGGCCGGGTTGTACTGAGCCGGATTGATGAACAGGCAACGACCGAACAGGTTCTGCCAGGCAGTCTGGGTGGTCATTTTCACGGCAAGGTAGTGGTCTTCGGAAGCACCTACATGCACGTGGGAAACGAAATGCTCTTGCGCGTTGTTGAAAGCCTCGACGCGGTCCCACAGGGCATCGAACTTGTCGGCCGGGAACTTGCGGTTGATCGGGCCCCAGGCAATGGATGCCTGAGTGGACGGTTCTTCAACAATGAAGCGGTCAGCCGGTGAACGGCCTGTACGGTGGCCAGTTTCGACAACCAGTGCGCCATTGTCGGCAAGCTCGCCTTCACCGCGGCTCAGGGCTTCTTTGACCAGATCGTCGATGCTCAGATCGGTGTACACGGCGTTATTAGCTTGCGTCATGAGGTTCCCCGTCGGCCATTGGCCGAGTGCGCCAAACGTTTTGTAGTAGAAAAGTTTGCACTACTACCGCGAAAAAAGTGGGCCGGATTATGCCAGAAAACCCCAAAAAGAGTAGGGCCCACCTGTCAGAACCGCGCAAGAACGGGCTTTGACAGGTGTTTTACCTAGGCTGAAACGTTTTAGTGATGAGTGTCAGAAGGGGATTCAACACCCGCACCAGCGAACAATTGATCGACATCCGCTGCATCAAACAGGTAACGCTCGTTACAAAATTGGCAGTCAATTTCGATATGGCCGCCATGTTCAGTCACCAGCGCCAGCGCATCGTCATGGCCCAGGCTGGTCAAGGCATTACCCGAACGTTCACGCGAGCAGCTGCATTTGAATTCAATGACCTGGTTGTCGAACAGGCGCACTGTTTCTTCGTGATACAGGCGATGCAGAATGGTTTCGTTGTCCAGGCCCAGCAGCTCTTCAGCCTTGAGCGTATCGCCCAACATCAGCAACTTGTCCCAGCTGTCCACACGCTCGTCTTCATCCTTGACCACGTCGGCTGGCAACTGCTGCAGGAACATGCCACGCGCACGCTTGCCATCAGCGACAAGCCAGAAGCGGGTCGGCACTTGCTCAGACATTACGAAGTAGTTGGTGAAACAGTCCGCCAGGGTTTCGCCGTTCAAATCCACAATCCCCTGGTAGCGTTTGCCAACAGTAGGATCAATGGTAATGGCCAGTACGCCGTTGGGCAGCAGGTCGGCCAGAGTGGCATCCGGAGCAATCTTGTCGGCGTCAAAACGTGCCAGGCCGCGTATTTCACGGTCGCTGGTGCATTCGATCATCAGCAGCGGCACCGGGCCTTCGGAACGCGCCTGCAGGCTCAGCAAACCATCGATTTTCTGGTTGCCCACCAGCAACGCAGCCGCTGCCATCAGCTCGCCCAGCAACTGCTGAACCGGCTGCGGGTAAGCATGCTTGGCCAACACATCGGCGTAGCTGTGGTCCAGCGAAGCCAGCTCGCCGCGGGCATCGCTGGTGTCGAACATAAAGCGTTGTGTGGCATCTGTTTTGAGTAAGTCGGACATAAGAATAGAGTTCTGAATTGGTGACAAAATGTGTTCGAGTCTTTAAATATCGTACAAATCTAATGAGCCTATATGGCGTCATGCTTCAACGATTACAAGCTATGTGCCCACAGACACGACGTACGGTTTACACGAATCGGCCGGATCACTCCCCGCCACTGGCGTCATGGAACTGATGCAATTGGCGCCGTTGTTTCTTGGTTGGCTTGCCATCGGTGCTGATGCCCATGGCTCCGGACTTGCGCATGGCCGCTGCATTTTCGCGCTTGGCGATGCTTTGTTCGGTTTCGGCGTACAGCAACTGGGCTTCCGGGGCGCCACGGCGCACCACCGATAGCGCTTTGACTTCTACCGTGCGCTCTTCAAGGCCCACACGAATTTGCAGCTCGTCGCCCAAGCGCGGCTCTTTGCTCGGCTTGCAACGTTCGCCGCGGCAATGCACTTTGCCGCTTTCAATGGCGGCTTTCGCCAGTGCACGGGTTTTGTAAAAACGCGCTGCCCAGAGCCACTTATCCAGGCGAACCTTATCGTCCTCTTCGTGCTTTTGCGCCACTGGAATTCCTCTTCACTTAAATAGTCAGAACAGTACTACTACTTGCGATGAACAACTGAAGCAATTGGCCCGATAGAATGCCCGCCTGCCAAATAGCGTGCACGTAGATAACTGTCGCCATTTGCCGGATATTCTGCGTGAATACCCATAGGGGCTGTTGACGTTTCGTTGTGGCCGCGCGTGTCACAACGAAACCTCAACAGCCCCTAGTACGCTGTCAAATCGGCTTCGCCGGTTGCTTTACCTGCAGGGTTCCTCCTGCGGCCTGAATACGTTAATCGCTGGTTACTTATATTGAAGACTTTTGATCACTTGGCCGTTGTCGGTCTGCGCGAGTGGGTGGCGCTTCCCGATTTGGGAGTCGCGGGCCTGCGGGCGAAAATCGACACCGGCGCCAGTACTTCCAGCCTGCACGCCACCGAAATCGAGCCGTTTGAGCGCGATGGTGTCGAGTGGGTACGTTTCAATGCCCATCTGGGCACGTTGGTGCAATTGCGTCATCGTCGCTGTGAAGCGCCTTTGGTGGCGATTAAAACCATCAAAAGCTCCAACGGCCACACACAGGTTCGTTACGTGATCCGCACCGGCCTGGCGCTGGGTGACCGGGTCTGGCAGGTCGAGTTCACGCTCGCTTGCCGAAAATCGATGCGTTATCGCCTGTTGCTGGGCTCAAAAGCCCTGGTTCACGGCCAGTTGGTCGTCAATCCGGCACTGAAATACATACAAGACAAGCCGGTTTTTCCGGTCACTACTACCTCTGCCACAGGTGTTGCATGAAGATCGCTGTGCTGTCGCGTAACCCGCGTCTGTATTCCACTCGTCGTCTGGTTGAAGCCGGTACTGAACGTGGCCATGAAATGGTAGTGATCGATACCCTGCGCGCCTATATGAACATTGCCAGTCATAAGCCGCAGATTCACTACCGCGGAAAGCCGCTCGAAGGTTTCGACGCCGTGATCCCGCGTATTGGAGCCTCGGTCACTTTCTATGGCTGTGCGGTGTTGCGCCAGTTCGAAATGATGGGGGTTTTCCCGCTCAACGAATCGGTGGCAATTGCCCGTTCACGGGACAAACTGCGCTCGCTGCAGCTGTTGTCGCGTCGGGGGCTGGGTTTGCCGGTAACGGGTTTTGCCCACTCGCCGGATGACATCCCCGACCTGATCGAGATGGTCAACGGTGCCCCGCTGGTGATCAAGGTGCTGGAAGGCACGCAAGGTATCGGCGTGGTGCTGTGTGAAACCGCCACCGCCGCCGAGTCGGTGATTGAAGCCTTTATGGGGCTCAAGCAAAACATCATGGTGCAGGAGTACATCAAGGAAGCCGGCGGGGCTGATATTCGCTGCTTCGTGGTCGGGGACAAGGTTATCGCGGCCATGAAGCGTCAGGCCAAACCGGGAGAGTTCCGCTCCAACCTGCATCGGGGCGGCAGCGCCAGCCTGATCAAGATCACCCCCGAAGAACGCATGACCGCTATTCGCGCGGCCAAAGTCATGGGGTTGAGCGTGGCGGGTGTCGATATCCTGCGCTCCAACCACGGCCCGTTGGTGCTGGAAGTCAACTCGTCACCAGGGCTGGAAGGCATTGAAACCACCACAGGCAAGGACGTGGCAGGCATCATCATTCAGCATCTGGAGAAAAACAGCAGCCCGCATATGACGCGCACCAAAGGCAAAGGCTGATTGCCCCTGTAGCAGCTGCCGGAGGCAGCTGCTACGCGGATTCCCTGCCCTACACCGCTCCGCGCGGCAACATAAGCCCCAGCGGCAGGCGTACACGGGCTTCCAGGCCGCCGCCGCTGCGGTTACGCAACTCGACATTGCCACCATGCATGGAGGCAATGCGCTTGACGATCGCAAGGCCCAATCCCGTGCCTTTGCCGCCACGGGCACGGTCGCCGCGTATGAACGGATTGAAGATATCTTCAAGCTCCGAAGGGTCAATCCCTGCTCCCCGGTCCATCACGCTCAGCACCACGTACGGTGCACTGACGTCTCCAGACACATAAGCCGCAACCTCAACGTCTTCGCCCGCATGGTGCAAGGCATTGCCGATCAGATTGTTAAGCAGGCGCTTCATCGATACCCGACGCAACGCAAACGGCTGGATCGGCTGCAAGCGCAAACGCACCTGCTCGCCGCTCTGGTTGTAGGGCGCCACCACTTCGCGGATCAGATCACACAGATCAACTTCTTCGACCGGCTCATCGCGCCCGTCACGAATAAAGGCCAGGAATTGATCGAGGATTGCGTCCATGTCTTCAATGTCACGCACCATATCGTCCGTAAGGTCGGTGTGGTTGCCCATGAGCTCCAGAGAGAGGCGCAAACGGGTCAGCGGTGTTCGCAGGTCATGGGACACGCCCGCGAGCATCAGCTCACGCTCGCGGCCTGCCTGCTCGACATCTTCAGCCATCTGATTGAACGCGCTGTATACCTCGGTCATCTCGCTGGGCGTGTCGCTGATCGGCAAGCGCACACTACGCCCCTGCCCTAGCTGGCGCGCCGCATACACCAGACGCTTGAGCGGCTGATTGAGCTGGCTGACGAAAATCCACGCCGACGCGGTGGATAACAAGCCGATGGCCAGGAACCAGCCCAGTACGTTCCAGATTTTCTGCCCGCGAAGCGGATGCGGATACAGTGGCACTTTCAGCCAGCCATCACCCAGGCTCGGGGCACGTACCCAGAGCGCAGGGGACGTATGCATGCGCAAGCGGACTTCAGTGTCAGGGCCAAGTTCGGCCTGCATCTGACGCTGATAAATTTCGCTGTAAGGCCAGTGCTGCTCACCCTCGGGCACACCGCCGCCCACGACGCGTACCAGGTCGACAGCATCGATAATTTTATTGCGATTTTCTTCATCCACCGCCCAGTAAGCGCGCAGGGTCAGTGCCACACCGTGGCTGTATTGGCGGTCGACCAATACGTCCTCGTTCATGAGCAGATAGACCAGCGTCAGCGCCTTGGAAAACAGGACGACTATCAGGACGAGCCAGAGTGTGCGGGAGAAGAAACTTTGGGGAAACCAGAGAGGGGTTTTCATAGGCAGCCGTTTCTACACTTTGCAGGAACGAGCCCTGAGGCCCGCAAAAAAATGAATCACGAGCCATTCAGGTACCGAAAGGCACCTGCATGGCCCGCTCCTACAAGTGATCTGTTACTTGGTGGCATTACCATCTGGCACAAACACATAACCTACGCCCCAGACGGTCTGGATATAACGCGGTTTGGACGGGTCAGGCTCAATCATGCGGCGCAAACGCGAGATCTGGACGTCGATGGAACGCTCCAGTGCATCCCACTCGCGACCACGGGCCAGGTTCATCAGCTTGTCGCGGGTCAACGGCTCTCGCGCATGCATCACCAGGGCTTTAAGCACCGCAAACTCACCTGTGGTGAGCATGTGAACTTCGTCACCACGCTTGAGTTCACGAGTCGCCAGGCTCAGTTCGTAATCACCGAACGTCACGCTTTCGTCTTCGCTGCCCGGCGCACCCGGTACCGGAGCCGACTGGCGGCGCAGTACAGCGCGCACCCGTGCCATCAGTTCATCCGGGTTGAACGGTTTGGCCAGGTAATCGTCAGCGCCCAGCTCCAGGCCCTTGATACGGCTCAGCTCATCGCCCTTCGCGGTCAGCATGATGATTGGCACCCGATTGCCCGCTGCACGCAGACGGCGGCAGGCGGACAAGCCGTCTTCGCCGGGCAGCATCAAATCCAGTACCACCAGATTGAATACCTCACGAGCCAGCAAACGATCCATTTGCTCGACGTTCGGCACAGCGCGGGCGCGATAGCCCTTGCTGACGAAGAAACGTTCCAGCAGGCTGCTCAGCCCCGGGTCGTCATCAACGATAAGAATTTTTTCGCCTTCAGCCGTTTGTGCAATGCTGCTCATTAGATGCTCCTGTGATCTCGGCGCGCATTATGGCTTAGCTGCTGTCATACGCATGGTGTGCATTGTTAGCAGATTTTTCCTCTACAAACAGCAGACCAATCAATGAGGCCGTAGCCTGCAGTCCCCTGAATCCGGGAACGCTGGTTATAATGCGCCGCCTTTTGTGTCAGGCAACCTCGAATTTTCAATGTTTGCGCCAGGATTTATTTTTTCAACACCCGGCGTAATCAGCTGACTTCACGGGTCAACAGGCTGCCCTTTTGGCCCAGGTAGCGGCGCCCTCCAGGCCGCTCAACCAGCCTCGCAAGCCTCAAGCCCGGGCATGCGAGCCTGCATCACAATTTGTCAGGTGGTTTTATGGACAGCATCAACAGCCGCATCGCCGAAGAACTTGGCGTGCGCCCGCAGCAGGTCGAAGCGGCCGTCGCTCTTCTGGATGAAGGCTCCACCGTACCCTTCATCTCTCGCTACCGTAAGGAAGTGACCGGCAGCCTGGATGACACCCAGTTACGTCATCTGGAAGAACGCCTGCGCTATCTGCGTGAACTCGACGAACGGCGCCTGAGCATCCTCGCCAGCATCGAAGAGCAAGGCAAGCTGACCCCGGAGCTGGCTCGCGACATCAAACTCGCCGAGACCAAAACCCGCCTCGAAGACTTGTACCTGCCGTACAAGCAAAAGCGCCGCACCAAGGGTCAGATCGCCTTGGAAGCCGGCCTCGGCGAACTGGCTGATGGCCTGTTCAACGACCCGACACTCAATCCTGAAACCGAAGCTGCCCGCTTTGTCGACGCCGAAAAAGGCGTGGCCGACGTCAAGGCTGCCCTCGATGGCGCCAAGTACATCCTCATGGAGCGCTTCGCCGAAGACGCCAGCCTGCTGGATAAACTGCGCAGCTTCCTCAAGCAGGAAGCCATCCTCAGCGCCCGCGTAATTCCTGGCAAAGAAGAGGAAGGCTCGAAGTTTCGCGACTACTTCGAGCACGATGAGCCGCTCAAAAGCATGCCGTCACACCGTGCGCTGGCGATTTTCCGTGGCCGCAACGAAGGCATTCTCAGCTCTTCGCTCAAGGTCGGTGAAGAACTGCCCGGCACCATGCACCCTGGCGAGATGATGATTGCCGAGCGTTTCGGCCTGCAAAACCAGAACCGCCCGGCTGACAAGTGGCTGAGCGAAGTGGTGCGCTGGACCTGGAAGGTCAAGCTCTATACCCACCTCGAAACCGACTTGCTGGGTGAGCTGCGCGACGGCGCCGAAACCGAAGCGATCAACGTATTCGCCCACAACCTGCACGACCTGCTGCTGGCTGCACCGGCCGGCCCGCGGGCCACACTGGGGCTGGACCCGGGCCTGCGCACCGGCTGCAAACTGGCCGTGGTTGATGCCACCGGCAAAATGCTGGAATACGCCACCGTTTACCCGCACGTGCCGCACAACAAGTGGGATCAGACCATCGCCGTCATGGCCGCCCTGTGCGCCAAGCACTCGGTCGAGCTGATTGCCATCGGAAACGGTACCGCCAGCCGCGAAAGCGACAAGCTGGTCGCTGACCTGATCAAGAAATACCCGGCGCTGAAAGTCACCAAGGTGATGGTGTCCGAAGCCGGTGCTTCGGTGTATTCGGCCTCGGAACTGGCCGCCAAGGAATTCCCGGATCTGGATGTATCGATCCGTGGCGCAGTATCGATCGCCCGCCGCCTGCAAGACCCGTTGGCCGAGCTGGTGAAAATCGACCCTAAATCCATCGGTGTCGGCCAGTACCAGCACGATGTGTCCCAGCTCAAGCTGGCACGCGGCCTGGACGCAGTGGTGGAAGACTGCGTAAACGCCGTGGGCGTGGACGTAAACACCGCGTCCGTGGCGCTGCTGGCCCGCATCTCGGGCCTCAATGCCACGCTAGCGCAAAACATCGTGAGCCATCGCGATGAAAACGGCGCTTTCAAAACCCGTGCCGCACTGAAAAAAGTCAGCCGCCTGGGCGAAAAAACCTTTGAGCAGGCCGCCGGCTTTTTGCGCGTCATGAATGGCGACAACCCGCTGGACAGCTCGGCGGTTCACCCCGAAGCCTACCCGCTGGTCAAGCGTATTGCGGCCGACACCGACCGCGACATTCGTTCGCTGATCGGTGACGCGAGCTTCCTCAAGCGCCTTGATCCAAAGAAATTCACCGACGAAACCTTCGGCCTGCCGACCGTCACCGACATTCTGCAAGAGCTGGAAAAACCTGGCCGCGACCCGCGTCCCGAGTTCAAGACCGCCGAGTTCCAGGAAGGCGTTGAAGACCTCAAGGACTTGCAGCTGGGCATGATTCTGGAAGGTGTTGTCACTAACGTGACCAACTTCGGTGCCTTCGTCGATATCGGCGTGCATCAGGACGGTCTGGTGCATATCTCGGCATTGTCCGAGAAGTTCATCAAGGACCCGCGTGAAGCGGTGAAAGCCGGTGACGTCGTCAAGGTCAAGGTCATGGAAATCGACATTCCGCGCAAACGCGTAGGCCTGTCGATGCGCATGAGCGATACCCCCGGCGAGAAAATCGACGGCGCTCGCGGTGCCCGCCCGGGTTCCGCTCCGCGCCAGCAAAGCACTGCACCACGCAAGGAAAGCGTAGCCGCAGCACCGAGCAATCATGCGATGGCCTCGCTGTTTGCCAACGCCAAACAGCTGAAGAAACGCTGATGGAGCTCCCGGACGGCCTGACCCAAAGCGCTTTCAGCGAGTTGATCGGTTGCCGCGTGCAGTCCGTGGAAGACGGCGTGGCGCACGTAGCGCTCAGCCTGGAGCCACAATTGCGCAACCGGGGTGGCAAGCTGCACGGGGGGGCGCTGTTCAGCCTGGTGGATATCAGCATGGGGCTGGCGTGTTCCAGCTCCCATGGGTTCGATCAGCAAAGCGCTACCATCGAGTGCAAGATCAACTACATCCGCGCGGTGTCTGAAGGCGAGGTCCTGTGCATCGCCAAAGTCATCCACCCCGGCCGACGCACACTGGTGGTCGAAGCGGATGTATTCCAGAACGACAAACTGGTCGCAAAAGCACAAGGCACCTTCGCTGTCCTGTAGCCGCCACCGGGCATTTTGAGTTAATTTCGGCACTGCTAATGCGGTGCCGAAATGCGCTTGGAGCGCTCAGGGGCCAAAACAGGGACGGGGCCAAAGCAGTATCAACAAAAGCCAGGCGACCACGCCGGTTTCAACTTCACCCTTGTAGACCGTCCTGACCACCCCCATATTGGGGCGACTGACGCGTGAAGGAATCCAACTTGAGCCAACTTCTCAACCGCCGCCTGGCTCTGCTCAGCGAGCGCACTAACCTCACTCTGCTTGAGCAATGCCTGCACGGCATCGAGCGCGAATGCCTGCGCGTCACGGCTGATGCTCGCCTGGCGCAGACTCCGCACCCCGAAGAACTGGGCTCGGCCCTCACCAACGATCAAATCACCACCGACTATTCCGAGTCGCTGCTGGAGTTCATCACCCCGGCCCTGCCCGACCCGGCAGAGACGCTGGCCAGCCTCGACAAGATTCACCGCTTTGCCTACAGCAAGCTCGGCAACGAGTTCCTGTGGAGCCCTTCGATGCCGTGCCCGCTGCCGGCCGAAGAAGACATCCCGATTGCCTACTACGGTACGTCCAACATCGGGCAGCTCAAGTACGTGTATCGCAAGGGCCTGGCCCTGCGTTACGGCAAGACCATGCAGTGCATCGCCGGTATCCACTACAACTTCTCCCTGCCCGAGGCCTTGTGGCCTGTGCTGATGCAGGCTGAAGGCTTTGTCGGTACCGAACGCGACTATCAATCGAACGCCTACATTGCCCTGATTCGCAACTTCCGCCGTTACAGCTGGCTGCTGATGTACCTGTTCGGCGCCTCGCCTGCGCTGGATGCAGGCTTCCTGCGGGGCCGTTCGCACCAGTTGGAGCAACTGGACGCCGACACGCTCTACCTGCCGTACGCCACCAGCCTGCGCATGAGCGACCTGGGTTACCAGAGCAACGCCCAGGCCGGCCTGACACCGTGCTACAACGACCTCGACAGCTACACCGACAGCCTGCGCAAAGCAGTGGCCACACCTTACGCGCCCTATGTTGAAATCGGCACGCACAAGGATGGCGAATGGGTGCAGCTGAACACCAACATTCTGCAAATCGAAAACGAGTACTACTCCAACATCCGCCCCAAGCGCGTGACCTATACCGGCGAACGGCCGATTCAGGCGCTGGTGTCCCGTGGCGTGCAGTACGTTGAAGTACGCTTGCTCGACATCAACCCGTTCCTGCCTGTGGGCATCGACCTGCCGGAGGCCCGTTTCCTGGATGCCTTCCTGCTGTATTGCGCGCTGCAAGAAAGCCCGCAATTCGATAGCCCGGAATGCGGCAGCTGCACGTCGAACTTCCTGAGCGTGGTCAAGGAAGGTCGCCGTCCGGGCCTGCAATTGCAGCGTGATGGCGCAGCAGTCGACATGAAGGAATGGGCGGCAGAACTGCTGGAGAAGATCGCTCCGCTGGCGGCCCTGCTCGACCAGAGCCATGGCGGCGACACCCACAGCAAAGCGCTCGACGACCAGCTTGCCAAAATCAGGGACGTTTCACTGACGCCGTCTGCCAAAGTGTTGGCCAGCATGGCTGAGCACAAGGAAAGCTTCGCCCAGTTCTCGATGCGTCAAAGCCAGGCCCATGCCGAGTTCTTCCGCAGCGAGCCCTTGAGCCCTGAAGACCAGGCTGCATTCGAGGAAAAAGCCCGCAAGTCACTGCTCGAACAAGCCCAGACCGAACAAACGGAAGAAGGCGACTTTGACCTGTTTGTGGCCTCGTATCAGGCGAGTATTTTGGCGATCAGTAACTAAAAACCCCCTCAACCTAGCCCTCTCCCGGAGGGCGAGGGGACTGATCGGTGGTGCTCGTGCGAGCGCGTAGGTCAGTTCCTACGACCACTGAGGCAAGGGACGGCTTCCGAGTTTTGAAGTCAGGCGTACTGTGCACCGTCACTGAAAAAAACAGTGACCGGGCATGAGAATCCGATGAACAATATCGAACTGAACGCCATCGCAAGATGGCATTCATTGTGTACAGTCCAACGTGTTATGGCGGCTGTGCGCGGGAGGCCTTTGTGCCTGCCGGGGTTCCTATTGTCCCGATTCTCAGCCCGCGTACGGCTGCCACCATTTGCCTGAGAACCAAAAGTGGCAGCTCTAAATCCCATAGGAGCGCACTCAATGGTTGATCATCCCCCAATCAAAACCCTCGGCACCGTCACCTTCGGCCCATGCGGCCAGGACAACCACGATCTGTTTCGCGTCAACCCCGACATACCCCTGCGCCAGGCGCTGGAACAGGTGTCGACGTTGCTGTATTGCGCAAAAAAACTGGCGCTGGATGCCGCGCTGGACAAGGACTGTCAGCGCCATGCCTGGGCTTCGCATTACTTGTGCGACATGGGCAAGGCGGTGATTGATGATGTGTGTTTGCGGGAGTTTTGACGGGGCTTGTTGAGCCCTGTGGGAGCGAGCCTGCTCGCGAAAGTCATCGCGAGCAGGCTCGCTCCCACAGTTGAATTGTTCCTCGTCAGCGGTTACAGCGTTTTTTCGAAGATCTTGGAGTTGCGCTGATAGTTGTACAGCGATGCTCGCGCTGCCGGCAGGCGCTCAACGCCGCTAGGCTCGAAACCGCGTTCGCGGAACCAGTGCGCAGTGCGCGTAGTCAGTACGAACAGGGTTTTCAGCCCCTGAGCCCGGGCACGGTTTTCGATGCGCTCCAGCAGCTCATCCCCACGGCGACCATGACGGTACTCCGGGTTCACCGCCAGACACGCCAACTCTCCCGCATCCGAATCAGCAATCTGGTACAGCGCCGCACAGGCGATGATCATGCCTTCGCGCTCAACCACACTGAACTGCTCGATCTCGCGCTCCAGCACTTCGCGCGAGCGACGTACCAGAATGCCCTGCTCTTCCAGCGGGCTGATCAGGTCCAGCAAGCCGCCGACGTCTTCAATCGCCGCCTCACGGATCAGCTCGAATTGCTCCTGGGCCACCAGCGTACCG
The DNA here is from genome assembly GCF_900106095.1 of Pseudomonas deceptionensis. Classification (NCBI taxonomy): domain Bacteria; kingdom Pseudomonadati; phylum Pseudomonadota; class Gammaproteobacteria; order Pseudomonadales; family Pseudomonadaceae; genus Pseudomonas; species Pseudomonas deceptionensis. The sequence goes on from NZ_FNUD01000002.1 coordinate 662,193, forward strand.
CCACCGTGACGGGTGAACAGTTCCGTCAGCAATGCGCCATCTTCGGCGTAGCTGACAATATGGCTGCGAGCTACGCCGCCACTGCAGGCCTCGGCGGCAGCTTCAAGCAGTTCAGCCTGGTAGTCGCTGCCCAAGCGCTTCATGTGCGCCGGCACCTGCTGAGGGCGCAGCTCACGCACCAAGCGCCCTTCTGCGTCGAGCAAGCCGGACTCGGCGCCGAACAACAACAGCTTGTCAGCCTCCAGGTCGATCGCTGCGCGGGTGGCAACGTCTTCACAGGCCAGGTTGAAAATCTCACCGGTCGGCGAGTAGCCCAAGGGCGATAGCAGCACAATCGAGCGCTCATCGAGCAGACGGTTGATGCCCTTGCGGTCGACGCGGCGCACTTCGCCGGTGTGGTGGAAGTCCACGCCATCGAGTACGCCGATCGGCCGTGCCGTTACCAGGTTGCCGCTCGCTACCCGTAGCCGCGAGCCCTGCATCGGCGAAGACGCCATGTCCATCGACAAGCGCGCCTCAATCGCGATGCGCAACTGCCCCACGGCGTCGATCACGCATTCCAGGGTGGAGGCGTCGGTGACGCGCATGCCGTTGTGGTAGTACGGCACCAGACCACGGGCTTCAAGGCGACTGTCGATTTGCGGACGCGAGCCGTGAACCAGTACCAGACGCACGCCCAGGCTGTGCAACAGCACCAGGTCGTGGACGATATTGCCAAAGTTGGGATGCGCCACACCGTCGCCGGGAAGCATGACGACAAAGGTGCAATCGCGGTGGGCATTGATGTAAGGAGACGCGTGACGCAACCAGTTAACGTAATCGTGCATAACCAAAGCCTGTAAAAAATAAACCGCCTAAAAAGGGCTGAAACAGCAAACGCACAACGGGCTGATGGTTATCGTCGAAACTGGGTTGGCAACACGCGTGCTCTCCTTGTGTGTCATGCATAGGGGGGATCTTCACTATTTCAGGCAATAGTGTTCGATCAATTGAGTCAGTAGACGCACTGTCGGCTGCAAACGTGACATTTCCAGGTATTCCCCCGGCTGATGCGCACAGGCGATGTCTCCCGGGCCCAGCACCAGCGTTTCGCAGCCAAGTTGCTGAAGATAAGGCGCTTCGGTGCCAAACGCTACTGCTTGAGCGCGATGCCCGGTGAGTCGCTCGGCAACCCGTACCAGCTCTGCATCGGCGTCCTGTTCGAATGGCGGCACTCCGGCAGCAATGGGGGCGAAATCAATTTTCACCTGATGACGCTCGGCCAACGGTTGCAGCTTGCCGCGAATGATGGACCGCAGTTCGTTGGGGTCCATGCCCGGCAACGGTCGCAGGTCAAATTCCAGCGAACACTGCCCGCAAATCCGGTTCGGGTTGTCGCCGCCATGAATACAGCCAAAGTTCAGGGTCGGCTGCGGCACACTGAACTGCGGGTTGCGGTATTCGTTGAGCCACTGCTGGCGCAGGCCTTTAAGCTCGCTGATGGCGTCATGCATGGCCTCCAACGCGCTGTGGCCCAGGCTTGGGTCGGATGAATGGCCGCTGCGCCCCAGAATATCGATGCGCTCCATCATCACGCCTTTGTGCATGCGGATCGGCTTGAGCCCGGTGGGTTCGCCAATCACTGCGGCGCGGCCCAGCGGCCGCCCGGCTTCAACCAGCGCGCGAGCACCTGCCATTGAGGTTTCTTCGTCGCACGTGGCCAAAATCAGCAGCGGCTGCTTGAACGGTTGATCGAGCAGTGGCCGGACCGCTTCGATGACCAGCGCGAAAAAACCCTTCATGTCGCAGCTGCCCAGGCCAACCCAGCGGTTATCGACCTCGGTGAGCTTGAGCGGGTCGGTCTGCCATAGCGCCTCGTCGTAGGGCACCGTGTCGCTGTGCCCCGCCAGCACCAGCCCTCCGGGGCCGCTGCCGAAGCTGGCGAGCAAGTTGAATTTGCCGGGGCTGACTTGCTGGATATCACAGCTGAAACCCAGCTCGGCAAGCCAGGTAGCCAGCAAATCGATCACGCCGCGGTTGGTTTGATCCAGGGAAGGCTGGGTGCAACTGACCGACGGTGTGGCGATCAAAGCCGCGAATTGCTCTTTCATGGAAGGTAAAGGCATGCGCTGACTTCCTGTTGGCTGGGCGAGGCCCATCATAGAGCCATCTGAACTGCAGAATAAACCCGCGCGACGCGCCAGGGCGGCTTGTCCTGTACACTGCACGGCCTTGGCAGCCACACTTTTTCCCGGCTGCGCAACCGTTCCTGGATTTTCCGGCCATGCAAAAAGAAACCGAAATTAAACTGCGCGTCAGCCGCGAAACCCTCGCCGCCTTGCGCGAGCACCCTTTGCTGAAAAAGCGCAACAAAAGTGGCTGGGAAAGCCGTGAGTTGTTGAACCAGTATTTCGACACGCCTGAGCGTGACCTGGCCAAGGCCAAGGTAGCCCTGCGCCTGCGCCGCGACGGCGAAGAAGTGATCCAGACCCTCAAGACCCGCGGCCAAAGCATTGCCGGCCTGTCGGTGCGTAATGAGTACGACTGGAACCTGCCTAAAGCCAAGCTCGACGTCAAAAAACTCGACGCAGAATGCTGGCCTGAAGAGTTGGCCGAGCTGGACAAGAAGACCCTGAAGCCGATCTTCACCACGGACTTCGTGCGCGAACGCGCTGAAATCTCCTGGGGTCGCGGCAAGGCCAAAGTCGTGATCGAAGCGGCTCTGGATCTGGGCTACGTCATCGCGGGCAAGCAGAAAGAAGAAATCTGCGAGCTGGAACTTGAACTGCGCGAAGGCGAGCCGTCTGCTTTGCTGGAACTGGCCGCTGAACTGGCCGAGAAGCTGGCCCTGATGCCGTGTGACATCAGCAAGGCCGAGCGTGGCTATCGCCTGTTCGATGCCAACAGCTACGCCGTGAGCCTGCCTGCGCCGATATTGACCCCTGAGACGCCACTGGATGATGCCTTTGCCGCATTGGCCTGGCACTTGTTGGGTAGCAGCCAGCGTCTGGCCGAACAATACCGCTTCAATGGTCACTGGCGTTTGCTGCAAGACTGGGTACAGCAGTTGATCGACTTGCGCGCTTTGGTCAGCAGCCTTGGCCAAGCCGCTCCACGCCCGTCGACACAATCCTTGCGCGCCGCCCTGGACGCACTGCTTGAAGACTGGCGCCCGCTGGTACAAATCGGTCAGGACGACGAAGACGTCCGTAAAGCCGCACCTGAGCAGTTCCTTGAAGAGCTGGAAGACCCGCGCTGGGGCCAGTTCTCGCTGAACACTTCGCGCTGGTTGATGGATCGCAGCTGGACTGTTGATCGTGGCACCACCCGTGGCAATCGCCAGGGCGCCGCACAGCTGCACAGCTGGTTGCCGCGTTTGCTGTCGGATGAGGCCATTGCCCTGCGCTTGAACCGCTACCAGCAGCAACCCGAAGATCTGGCCGAGCAACTGCCGCGCATTGAGCGCATTCAGGCATGGTTGCGCCTGGCGCGTAACGTGCTGGAAATTCCGGAACTGGACCGTTTGTACGGTGAGATGAACAAGCTGCAGGAATTGGCCAACGTGCCAATCACTGACGACGCCGAGCACAACGACGAACTGCTCAACGCCCGCAAGCAGCAAGCAATCGCCGTGTACCAGAACCGCGCCTGGAAGACCCTGCTGCGCGCTTAAGCGTACAGCCAACGCCCCCTGGTGCTTGCCAGGGGGCGTTTTTGTTTATTTCGTGCCTTTGGGCATCTTCGAATCCGGCGTTCGCCAAATCAGACGTGTGGTGTCATAGCCCTGTTGCTGAGCCTTGCTGAGCAGCTCATCACGGGTTTGCTGATCGACCTGCGGCTTGCGCGACAACAGCCACAAATAGCGACGGTCGGGGTTACCCACCAACGCCGTGCTGTAGTCGTCCCCCAGGTACAACACCCAATAATCGCCCTTGGTCACACCCGGCAGTACTGTCGAGACCCAATTGTCGAACTCGACCCACAGTTTGTCGGTTTTACCTTCGACCTGCGGGGTGGCTGTGCCCTTGGCCTCTTCCCACTTGCCCTCTGCGGTCCGGCAGCGGTTCAGTACCGCCACGTCGCCTTCAGGCTTGAGGCTGTAATGGGCTTCGGATTGCGCACAGTTGCGCTGGAAGAACATCGGCAAGCGCGCCTGTTCGTACCATGTGCCCTGATAGCGCTTCAAGTCGACATGCCCGACCGTTTTCGGTGCCAGAGAATCGATGCCGGAACTCGCGCACCCGGCCAAAAACAGGGCGGCCCCAAGGCCGATTAAAAGACGTTTCATTGCAAACGCTCCTGATCCGTCTTACTTCAAGCCTTGCCCGGAAAACATCAGCACTTTGTCGCCGGCATATTGCACGCTGATAAAGCTGTTTTTATCGCCCCACGTGCAGCTCGACATACCCAGCGCACCCGAGCAATCGGCGGGGCTGCCCAACAGTTTTTCAACCTCGGCTTTGGGCATGCCCGTCGACAGTTTCGAGAAGTTTTGCTGGTTGATCTTGCTGCATGCCGCCAGCAACACACAGAACGACAACAACGCCAAAGTACGCAATTTCATGGAAAGCTCCTGCATGGGAAAGTCGGCATGACTGCCTGATGCAAGCTTAGAAGAGAAAAGCGCGGGGTGGTTCCCGGTGAGGCGGGGGATTTGTTTGGCGGGGGTCGGGCGAGGATTCTGTAGCCGCTGCCGAAGGCTGCGATAAGGGCCGAAGGCCCTTCAAGAACAAGGGCTGCGGCAGCGGTTACAGTGTTATGCGTTTTACGCTTTGTGGTAATCGGTAATGCGCGCCACTTCTTCTTTCGAGCCCAGGTACACGGCTACACGCTGGTGCAGGCCTTCAGGCTGGATGTCGAGAATGCGCTGATGGCCGTCAGTGGATGCACCGCCCGCCTGCTCCACGAGGAACGACATCGGGTTGGCTTCGTACATCAAACGCAGCTTGCCCGGCTTGGACGGCTCACGGCTGTCGCGCGGGTACATGAACAGGCCACCGCGGGTCAGAATGCGGTGTACGTCAGCAACCATCGCGGCGACCCAACGCATGTTGAAGTTCTTTTTCAGCGGGCCTTCTTCGCCAGCCAGCAATTCGTCAACGTAGCGTTGTACCGGAGCTTCCCAGTGACGCTGGTTGGACATGTTGATGGCAAATTCCTGGGTGGTTTCAGGAATGGTGATGTCTTCGTGGGTCAGAACGAAGCTGCCCATTTCACGATCCAGGGTGAAGCCTTTAACGCCGTCGCCCAGGGTCAATACCAGCATGGTCTGAGGACCGTAGATGGCATAACCGGCAGCTACCTGCTGGGTCCCTGGCTGCAGGAAGGCCTTTTCATTCAAAGGCTCGTTCTGAGTCAGGTATTCATTCGGGCAACGCAGCACCGAAAAGATAGTGCCTACCGGTGCGTTGATATCGATGTTCGATGAACCGTCCAGTGGGTCGAATACCAGCAGGTAGGCGCCTTTTGGGTATTTGCCCGGGATCTGGTAGGCGTTGTCCATTTCTTCGGACGCCATGCCGGCCAGGTGACCGCCCCATTCGTTGGCTTCGAGCAGGATCTCGTTGGAAATCACATCGAGCTTCTTCTGCACTTCACCTTGTACGTTTTCGGTGCCCATGCTGCCCAGAACACCACCCAGGGCGCCTTTGGACACGGCGTGGCTGATCTCTTTGCAAGCACGCGCCACCACTTCGATGAGGAAACGCAAATCAGCAGGCGTGTTGTTGCTGCGGGTCTGCTCGATCAAATAGCGACTCAGGGTAACGCGGGACATGTAAGGCTCCGAACAAGGGGGAGGGGGCGAAAAACCCGCGCAGTTTAACGCGTGTTGCCGTGCAAATCTTCTAATCAGACTCAGAACCGGCCAAGCGGGTTCAGCTGAATCCTTAAATCAGGCGAAAACGGGTAGAGACTCTGCTCCCGGTCAAGGCCCCTTGTGGGAGCGAGCCTGCTCGCGAATGCTCTTCGCGAGCAGGCTCGCTCCCACGGCTACAGTGGCTGTGCCCTACAGCGCTTTCCAGATTTCAGTCGCGTATTCACGGATGGTCCGATCAGACGAGAACCAGCCCATGCGCGCCGTGTTGAGTACCGCCGTGCGCCACCAGGCTTCCTTGTCGTGCCACAAGTGCTCGACCCGCATCTGCGCATCCCAGTAGGCATCGAAGTCGGCACAGACCAAAAACCGGTCGTATTCGATCAGTGAATCCACCATCCCGGTGTAACGTGCCGGGTCATCGTGGGAGAAGACCCCGCCGCGAATCGCCTGCAATACATCATTGAGCCGATGGGAAGCCGCCACATCCGGTGCTGCATGGAACTCGCCATTGCGCTTGCGCGCTTCAACCTGCTGGGAGCTGAGGCCGAAGATAAACATGTTGTCGGCGCCCACCCGCTCACACATCTCGACGTTGGCCCCGTCCATCGTGCCGATGGTCAGTGCGCCGTTAAGGCCAAACTTCATGTTGCTGGTGCCGGACGCTTCGTAGCCGGCGGTGGATATCTGCTCGGACAAGTCCGCCGCCGGAATGATGCTTTCGGCCAGGCTGACGTTGTAATTGGGGATAAACACCACTTTGAGCAGGCCACGAACGGTGGGGTCGTTGTTGATGGTACGGGCAATGTCATTGGCCAGTTTGATGATGAGTTTGGCCTGCTCATAACTGGCCGCCGACTTGCCGGCAAAAATCTTCACCCGCGGCACCCATGGGCTGCCCGGTTCGGCACGAATGGCCTGGTACAGCGCCACGGTATGCATCAGGTTGAGTAACTGGCGCTTGTACTCGTGAATCCGTTTGACCTGAACGTCGAACATCGCTTCAGGATTGACCACGATGCCCAGACGCTCATAAATCAGCGCCGCCAGGGTGCATTTGCTTTGCAGGCGCTGCTCGGCGAAACGCTTGCGAAAATCGGCGCGCTCGGCAAAAGGCTCCAGTTTGATCAGTTTGTATTCGGTTTCATCGAGCACATCAGCGCCCAGCGCATCCACCAGCATCGCGGTCAACGGCGGGTTGGCCTGGAACAGCCAGCGGCGGAAGGTGACCCCGTTGGTCTTGTTGTTGATCCGGTCCGGGTAAAGTTTGTGCAGCTCGGAAAAAACGGTGCTGCGCATCAGCTGGGTGTGCAAGCCGGAAACCCCATTGACGCTGTGGGAGCCCAAAAATGCCAGATTGCCCATGCGCACCCGGCGGCCGTGGTCTTCCTCAATCAGGGATACCGCACGCAACACGTCAAAGTCGTGAATGCCCTTGGCCCGCAGCGCATCGATATGGTGCGCATTGATCAGGTAAATGATCTGCATGTGGCGCGGCAACAGGCGCTCCATCAAGCCAACGGGCCATGTCTCGAGCGCTTCGGGCAGCAGCGTGTGGTTGGTGTAAGACAGGGTAGCGACGGTGACTTTCCACGCGGTGGGCCACTCGATGCCGTGTTCGTCGACCAGAATGCGCATCAACTCGGCAACGGCAATCGAGGGATGGGTGTCATTGAGCTGGATCGAGACATGCTCGGCCAGGTTCAGCAGCGTTTCATGGACATGCAGGTGACGGCGCAGCAGATCCTGCAGCGAAGCCGACACAAAGAAGTATTCCTGACGCAGGCGCAGCTCCTGCCCTGCTTCGTTGCTGTCCGCCGGGTAGAGCACCCGGGAGATGCTTTCAGCCCGCACCACTTCGGCCACCGCACCCAGATGGTCACCCGCATTGAAACGCCCAAGGTTCAGGTCGTGCAACGCCCTCGCCCGCCACAGGCGCAAGGTGTTGACACTGGCACCGCGCCAACCCACGACCGGTGTGTCATAAGCGATGGCGCGTACTGTCTCGCCAGGCCACCAGATTTGCCGTATCTGGCCCTGTTCGTTCTGTTTGGTTTCAACCGAGCCGCCAAACCCGACCGAATACAGCACTTCGGCACGCTCGAATTCCCAGGGGTTGCCGAAGTCCAGCCAGTTCTCGGTCTGCTCCTGTTGCCAGCCGTCGACAATGCTCTGGCGGAACAACCCGTGCTCATAGCGAATGCCGTAACCATGGGCCGCAATGCCCAGGGTCGACATGCTTTCCATGAAGCACGCTGCCAAACGCCCGAGCCCGCCGTTACCAAGCGCCGCATCCGGCTCCAACAGGCGGATGCGCTCCAGGTCGACCCCAAGGTCGGTCAGCGCCTCACGCGCGACCTCCAGCAGCCCCAGATTGCTCAGGCTGTCGTACAGCAACCGCCCGATCAGAAATTCCAGCGAGAGGTAGTACACCCGCTTCTGGTCCTTGCGATAAATCTGCCGCGTGTGGTCCATCCAGTGCTCGACCATATGGTCGCGGGCGGCCAGAGCAATAGCTTCAAACCAGTCATGGTCAAACGCGTGTTCCGGGTCCTTACCCACCGCGTAAGTCAGTTTGGCTACTACAGCGGCACGGAAAGCCGCCACCTGTGCGTCACGAACAAGCGGTTCCTGGGGCATCGATACAACCTCAATCGAGATGGGGCGATTTGAAGAACGAGTGGTGTCAGCCTAGACGCTTGAACAGAAACAAAGTGCATTGATTCGGGCTTATTTGGGCGGTTTTTTGAAAAAAACTGACGAAATGAGCGCTGCCCCAAAACGAGGCGCATACGCAGTTGAACGCTTTAAAACATGGCCCTGATCGAAAAACCGGCAAATGGTTGTTCACACATTCACCAACACCGGTATGATCGCGCGCCCTGATGCACGCTGGAATACAAGCCTGATGAAGTCCAACCTGATCGCCGCCGCGGAAATCGACCGTCTCGATACCTGGGCCAAATACTCCGCGCCCATGTGCGGCTCCTGTGTTTCCAGCTGCTGCACGCTGCCGGTCGAGGTCAAGATCAAAGACCTGATCCGCATCGGCATTGTTGATGAGTTCGAGATGGGCGATCCGCCGAAGAACATCGCCAAGCGCCTGCAAAAAGAAGGGATCGTGGAGCGCTTCAACCAGAAGTCCGGGATTTTCACCCTGCAGCGCATGAGCAACAACGACTGCCTGTACCTGGATCGCAAGTCGCGCATGTGCACCATCTACGAAATACGCCCGGATACCTGCCGCAACCATCCGCGAGTGGGCCCGCGCCCCGGTTATTGCGCCTACGTGCCCAAAGCCGTCGAGCGTAAAAACAGCAGCGAGAAGTTGATGGTGTTCTAAGACACCACCTGTAGATCCTCTGTTGTAGGTCAAGCCGTATTGTGGGAGCGAGCCTGCTCGCGAACGACCTTCGCGAGCAAGCTCGCTCCCACAGTTGCCGTTTTCCTGTAGATACTCTGTTGCCGGTCAAGCTTTCGATACGTGTTTTTCATCAAAATCCCGGACATAAAAAAACGCCCCCGGCCGCAAGGCCGGGGGCGTTTTTTATTCAGCAGCTAAATCTATTACTTGCTGCTTTTTTTGCTAGCGCGGGTACGCTCGCTTTCGCCCAGGATCTTCTTACGAAGACGGATGGACTTAGGCGTTACTTCGCACAGTTCATCTTCTTGTACGAATTCCAGAGCTTGCTCCAGAGTGAAGCGGATAGGCGGAACCAAAGCGATGGTTTCGTCTTTACCCGAAGCACGCATGTTGTCGAGCTTCTTGCCTTTGGTTGGGTTAACGCCCAGGTCGTTGTCGCGGCTGTTGATGCCGACGATTTGACCTTCGTACACGTCTTCACCGTGACCCAGGAACAGTTTGCCGCGAGCCTGCAGGGTTTCCAGCGAGTAAGTCAGAGCCTTACCGGTAGCAACCGAAACCAGAACGCCGTTCTGACGGCCGGACATGTCGCCCGACTTCATCACGTCGTAACGGTCGAAGATCGAGGTCAGGATGCCAGCGCCCGAAGTCAGAGTCAGGAACTCGTTACGGAAACCGATCAAGCCACGTGCAGGGATGTTGTATTCAAGACGAACACGGCCCTTGCCATCCGGAACCATGTTGGTCAGATCGCCTTTACGGATACCGATCTGTTCCATGATTGCGCCCTGCGATTCTTCTGGCAGGTCGATGGTTACGTTTTCGTACGGTTCGTGCTTAACGCCGTCAACCATGCGGATGATCACTTCCGGACGACCAACACCCATTTCGAAGCCTTCGCGACGCATGGTTTCGATCAGTACCGACAAGTGCAGCTCACCACGGCCAGACACTTTGAACTTGTCAGCGGTGTCGCCTTCTTCAACGCGCAGAGCAACGTTGTAGAGCAGTTCTTTGTCCAGACGCTCTTTGATGTTACGGCTGGTTACGAACTTGCCTTCACGGCCGCAGAACGGCGAGTCGTTAACCTGGAAGGTCATCGAAACGGTTGGTTCGTCAACGGTCAGCGGCTTCATCGCTTCAACATTCAGTGGGTCACACAGAGTGTCGGAGATGAACAGCGAATCCATACCGCTGATGCAAACGATGTCGCCTGCCGAAGCTTCTTCAACGTCGATACGGTGCAGACCGTGGTGACCCATCAGCTTCAGGATACGACCGGTGCGGCGCTTGCCGTCGGCATCGATAGCCACAACCTGGGTGTTCGGCTTGACGCGACCGCGAGCAATACGGCCAACGCCGATGATGCCCAGGAAGCTGTTGTAGTCCAGTGCCGAGATTTGCATCTGGAACGGGCCGTCACGGTCAACTTGTGGAGCAGGAACGTGGTCAACAATCGCCTGGTACAGCGGGGTCATGTCTTCAGCCATGTCGGTGTGGTCAAGACCAGCAATACCGTTCAGGGCAGAGGCGTAAACCACTTTGAAGTCCAGCTGTTCTTCGGTAGCACCCAGGTTGTCGAACAGGTCGAAGATCTGATCCAGAACCCAGTCCGGACGCGCGCCTGGACGGTCAACCTTGTTGATAACCACGATTGGACGCAGGCCGGCTTCGAAAGCCTTCTTGGTCACAAAGCGGGTTTGCGGCATAGGGCCGTCTTGAGCGTCAACCAGCAGCAGAACGGAGTCAACCATCGACATTACGCGTTCTACTTCGCCGCCGAAGTCGGCGTGGCCCGGGGTATCCACGATGTTGATGTGGTAGCCGTTCCAGTTGATGGCAGTGTTCTTCGCCAGAATGGTAATACCGCGCTCTTTCTCCTGGTCGTTGGAGTCCATCACGCGCTCGTCGTTGAGCTCGCCGCGCTCCAGAGTGCCGGATTGACGCAAGAGTTTGTCTACCAGGGTGGTTTTACCGTGGTCAACGTGAGCAATGATGGCGATGTTACGTAGATTTTCGATCACTTGTGTATCTCGATCAGAGGATTCGGTGTGCTGACTGAGTCCAGGCAGCGATTAACAGTAGAGTCCGTGCAAGCCGTTACAGCTTGACGGCGGCGTCGGGGGGCCGGTGACGCAGGCCACAGGCATACAGCCCCGGGCTCTTAGCTCGGTCGATAAACGCGCACATTGGCATGTCCCTCACTGAGCAAATGGTGAGCATGCAGGCGACTCATCACGCCTTTGTCGCAATACAACAGGTACTGACGGGTGTCATCCAGTTCCTTGAAGCGGCTGTTCAGTGCATAGAACGGCATCGCTTGTACTTCGATGCCAGCCAGTTCCAGCGGTTGATCTTCCTGAGCATCCGGGTGACGGATGTCGATCACGATCTGGCCCGCCAGCACTTCGCTGACTTCTTCGACTTGCAAGTCCTGGCCCAATTCATCGATCACCCGATCAATCGGCACCAGTTTGGCCCGCTCAAGCGCTCGCTCAAGCACGGCCATATCGAACTGTTGTTCTTCGTACTCCACGCGGTTGCGTTTGGCGTGGGTCTTGGGGTTGACCGAAATCACCCCGCAATATTCAGGCATGTGCTTGGCAAAATCGGCCGTACCGATTTCAACCGCCTGATCAATGATGTCCTGCTTGTGGCTCGCAATCAGCGGGCGCAGCACCAGTTTGTCGGTCGCCGAGTCGATCAGCGACAGGTTGGGCAGCGTCTGGCTCGAAACCTGGGAAATCGCTTCTCCGGTCACCAGCACTTCGATGTCGAGCCGTTCAGCGATACGGGTTGCAGCGCGCAACATCATACGCTTCAAAATGACGCCCATATGACTGTTATCGACTTTGCCGAGAATTTCGCCCAAAACTTCTTCGAACGGAACGCTGACAAACAGCACGCGCTGCGAGCTGCCGTACTTCTTCCATATATAGTGCGCGACTTCCATCACGCCCAGCTCGTGGGCACGCCCGCCGAGGTTGAAGAAGCAGAAATGGCTCATCAGGCCGCGACGCATGATCTGGTAAGCCGCGACGGTGGAGTCGAAACCACCGGACATCAATACCAGGGTCTGCTCCAGCGAGCCCAGCGGGAAGCCGCCAATGCTGTCGTGCTGGCTGTGAATCACAAACAACCGTTGGTCGCGTATTTCGAAACGCACTTCAATTTCCGGCTTTTTCAGATCAATTCCAGCCGCCCCACACTCACGACGCAGCTTGCTGCCGACGTATTTCTCGATTTCCATCGAGGTAAATGGGTGCTTGCCACCGCGCTTGCAACGCACGGAAAAAATCTTGCCGGCCAGCGCATCGCCAAAGTGCAGTTTGCACTTTTCAGCGACGTCGTCGAAGTCGCCCAACGGGTACTCGTCAACCTGCAGAAAATGCGCGATGCCCGGCATGCAGCTCAGGCGCTCGGTCATTTCCTTCAAGGCTTTGGGGTCACTTACGCGCGTTTGCAGCTCGATGTTGTCCCACACGCCCGTCACCACCACAGCCGGGTCCAGATCGCGGAGCACAGTACGGATGTTTTTGGCCAATTGACGGACGAAACGCATCCGAACCGGACGGCTCTTGATAGTGATTTCGGGGAAGACTTTAACGATTAGTTTCATGAAAACAGCGCGCGAGCAGCCTGCCAAAAAAGGGGGGCGCGGATTATAGCGGAAATTGCTCAAGGTTTAACCAGTTATCGTACAAACGGTTTTGCCCGCACCAAAATGGAACACAAACGCGAGATTTCGCTTCATTTGAGTGCGATAAATACCGCCAGTCGGTAGTCTGCGTCACTTAAATGCTTAAGATTGGCGCATTACACCCAAGTCAGGGCACTGGCATGCAATTTGCTCCCTTGTGAGGCAGGTTGCCTTGGCAGAGTATTCGCGCCGGCATCAACCACTTATTAAGGGCACGTAACCAACAGCCCTAAGCCACCCCGGAGGACACTATGTCGAAGTCGGTTCAACTCATCAAAGATCATGACGTCAAGTGGATTGATCTGCGCTTCACTGACACCAAAGGCACTCAGCACCACGTGACCATGCCGGCCCGTGATGCGCTGGATGAAAACTTCTTCATCGACGGCAAAATGTTCGACGGCTCCTCCATTGCTGGCTGGAAAGGCATCGAAGCGTCCGACATGATCCTGCTGCCAGACGACAGCACTGCCGTTCTGGACCCGTTCACCGAGCAGCCTACGCTGATCCTGGTGTGCGACATCATCGAACCTTCGACCATGCAAGGCTATGACCGCGACCCACGCGCCATCGCTACCCGTGCCGAGGAATACCTGAAGTCCACCGGTATCGGTGACACCGTTTTCGTCGGCCCTGAGCCAGAGTTCTTCATCTTCGACCAAGTGAAGTTCAAGTCCGATATCTCCGGTTCCATGTTCAAGATCTACTCCGAACAAGGTTCGTGGATGTCCGACCAGGACGTGGAAGGCGGCAACAAAGGCCACCGTCCAGGCGTCAAAGGCGGCTATTTCCCTGTTCCGCCGTTCGACCATGACCACGAAATCCGTACCTCCATGTGCAACGCCATGGAAGAGATGGGCCTGGTTATCGAAGTACACCACCACGAAGTGGCAACTGCCGGCCAGAACGAAATTGGCGTGCAGTTCAACACCCTGGTGAAAAAGGCTGACGAAGTTCAGACCCTGAAGTACTGCGTACACAACGTGGCAGACGCCTACGGCCGTACCGCTACTTTCATGCCTAAACCTCTGTACGGCGACAACGGCTCGGGTATGCACGTTCACATGTCCATCTCCAAAGATGGCAAGAACACCTTCGCAGGCGAAGGCTATGCCGGCCTGTCCGATACCGCTCTGTACTTCATCGGCGGCATCATCAAGCACGGTAAGGCACTGAACGGCTTCACCAACCCGGCTACCAACTCCTACAAGCGTCTGGTACCAGGTTTCGAAGCTCCGGTAATGCTGGCCTACTCGGCTCGTAACCGTTCCGCTTCGATCCGTATTCCTTACGTGTCCAGCCCTAAAGCTCGCCGTATCGAAGCACGTTTCCCGGACCCGGCAGCCAACCCGTACCTGTGCTTCGCAGCACTGATGATGGCTGGTCTGGACGGTATCCAGAACAAGACTCACCCTGGCGACGCAGCTGACAAAAACCTGTATGACCTGCCGCCTGAAGAGGCTAAAGAGATCCCACAAGTTTGCGGCAGCCTGAAGGAAGCCCTGGAAGAGCTGGACAAAGGTCGTGCGTTCCTGACCAAAGGCGGCGTTTTCAGCGACGATTTCATCGACGCTTACATCGCTCTGAAAAGCGAAGAAGAAATCCAGGTTCGTACCTTTGTACACCCACTGGAATACGAGCTGTACTACAGCTGCTAATCCAGAATCACCCGCGCAAGCGGCGTGATTTAAAAAGGCCTCCTTCGGGAGGCCTTTTTTATGCGCTACGTCTTACCCCCCTCGGCAATTCCCGGCCAATTAATCTCCCCAACCCGACATCCCTCCTAAAGTGTGATCTGTAGCTTGAGCCGACTCATTAAACGGACGTTGCCATGACACTTCCAAATACCTTCAAAGCCCCTCTCCTGCCGCTTGCCTGCCCCACATTGCTCGGATGCAGCAACAACCCTCCCGGCGTACTGGTCGAGCAACTGCTCAAGACCGACAAAACCTGGGATGGCGCAACTTACGCCCCATACCCGGCCGGCCAACCTGAATTAACCGTACTCAAAATCACCATCCCCGCCAAAACCGCACTCAACTGGCACAGCCACCCCATGCCCAATATCGCCTACGTGCTGTCGGGAGAGCTGCGGATCGAAACCCGGGACGGCAAACACACCACCACCGTGCAGGCAGGCCAGGTATTGCCCGAAGTGATCAACACCGTTCACCGCGGTATAAGCACCGACAAGCCCGTGGAGCTGATCGTCTTCTACGCAGGCACCCCTGGCATGCCCCTCTCGCAATAAGCACCTTGCGCACGATTTCTGAACGGCCTGCTGCCCAAAAGCAGACCGTTCAGCTCATATTTGAGAACAACTGAAACCATTCACCAGATATGCACTATATTGGTGCACTGATTACCGAGTGACACATTAATCAGCCCAAATTGGGTCAAAAAGCCCCTCTCGCCGGGCGACGGCGCTATCCAAACAAGTTCCAAAGCCTTATTTCAGGCGATTAGCGCTTCTTTTCGGAGCCTTGGTTTGGTTTTTGCATTTTCCTTGCACCAGCGCCTCACCCGCGCACGCAATCCGGGATCGGCCCATGACCATCAGTGACGCCCTGCACCGACTGTTACTCGATAACCTGACCACCGCCACGCTTTTACTCAATGCGGATTTACGCCTTGAGTACATGAACCCGGCGGCGGAAATGCTGCTGGCAATCAGCGGTCAACGCAGTCATGGCCAATTCATCAGCGAGCTGTTCACCGAATCTACCGAAGCCCTGCACTCGTTGCGCCAGGCCGTCGAGCAAGCCCACCCGTTCACCAAGCGCGAAGCCATGCTGACCTCGCTGACGGGGCAGAACCTGACGGTGGATTACGCCGTGACGCCCATTTTGAGCAACAGCGGCACGATGCTGCTGCTTGAAGTGCACCCCCGCGACCGTTTGCTGCGCATCACCAAAGAAGAAGCCCAGCTGTCAAAACAGGAAACCAGCAAGATGCTGGTGCGCGGCCTGGCCCATGAAATCAAGAACCCGCTGGGCGGTATCCGCGGCGCTGCCCAGTTATTGGCCCGTCAGCTACCCGACGAAAGCCTGCGCGACTACACCAATGTCATCATCGAAGAAGCCGACCGCCTGCGTAATCTGGTCGACCGCATGCTGGGCTCCAACAAGCTCCCCTCGCTGGCCATGACCAATGTCCACGAGGTGCTCGAGCGCGTATGCAACCTGGTGGAGGCCGAAACACAGGGCAGCATCACATTGGTGCGCGACTACGACCCAAGCCTGCCCGACCTGCTGATCGATCGTGAACAAATGATCCAGGCCGTACTCAACATCGTGCGTAACGCGATGCAGGCCATCGGCAGCCAGAACGAGCTGCGTTTGGGCCGCATCAGCCTGCGCACCCGCGCCATGCGCCAGTTCACCATCGGTCATGTGCGCCATCGGCTGGTCACCAAAATCGAAATTATCGATAACGGCCCGGGCATCCCGGCCGAGCTGCAAGACACCCTGTTCTTCCCGATGGTCAGCGGCCGCCCTGATGGCACCGGGCTGGGCCTGGCCATTACGCAGAACATCATCAGTCAGCACCTAGGGTTGATCGAGTGTGAAAGCCACCCCGGCCACACCCTTTTTTCGATCTTCCTACCCCTGGAACAAGGAGCCGCATCGACATGAGCCGAAGTGAAACCGTGTGGATCGTCGACGACGACCGTTCTATCCGTTGGGTCCTGGAAAAAGCCTTGCAACAGGAAGGCATGACCACACAAAGTTTCGACAGCGCCGATGGGGTGATGAGCCGTCTGGCTCGCCAGCAGCCTGATGTAATCATTTCCGATATCCGCATGCCCGGCTCCAGTGGCCTGGACTTGCTGGCCAAGATTCGCGAGCAGCACCCGCGTCTGCCCGTGATCATCATGACCGCCCATTCCGACCTGGACAGCGCGGTGGCCTCTTATCAAGGCGGCGCTTTCGAATACCTGCCCAAGCCATTTGACGTCGATGAAGCCGTGTCACTGGTCAAACGTGCCAACCAGCACGCCCAGGAACAACAAGGCCTGGCCGTGCCCCCTGCACTGGCCAGAACCCCGGAAATCATCGGCGAAGCGCCGGCGATGCAAGAGGTGTTTCGCGCCATTGGCCGCCTGAGCCACTCCAACATCACGGTGCTGATCAACGGCGAGTCAGGCACGGGCAAAGAGCTGGTAGCCCACGCCCTGCACCGCCACAGCCCACGAGCTACGTCGCCGTTTATTGCGCTGAACATGGCCGCGATCCCCAAGGACCTGATGGAGTCCGAGCTGTTCGGCCACGAAAAGGGCGCCTTTACCGGCGCAGCGAACCTGCGCCGGGGCCGCTTTGAGCAGGCTGATGGCGGGACCCTGTTCCTGGACGAAATCGGCGACATGCCCGCCGACACACAAACCCGTCTGCTGCGTGTCCTGGCCGATGGCGAGTTCTACCGTGTCGGTGGGCATACGCCGGTCAAGGTCGACGTTCGCATTATCGCCGCCACGCACCAGAACCTCGAAACCCTGGTCCAGGCCGGCAAGTTCCGCGAAGACCTGTTCCACCGCCTGAACGTGATCCGCATCCATATCCCGCGCCTGTCGGACCGTCGAGAAGACATCCCGACCCTGACGCGGCATTTCCTCAGCAGCGCTGCGCAAGAGCTGTCGGTGGAGCCCAAGCTCCTGAAGGCCGAAACCGAGCAATACCTGAAAAACCTGCCGTGGCCGGGCAACGTGCGCCAGCTTGAAAACACCTGCCGCTGGATCACGGTCATGGCTTCGGGCCGCGAAGTGCATATCACCGACTTGCCGCCCGAACTGCTGAACCTGCAGCAGGACGCGTCCCCGGTTACCAACTGGGAACAAGCCCTGCGTCAATGGGCCGATCAGGCCCTGGGCCGTGGCCAGTCCAACTTGCTGGACAGTGCGGTGCCCACCTTTGAGCGGATCATGATCGAGACCGCGCTCAAGCACACCGCAGGCCGGCGCCGCGATGCTGCCGTGCTGCTGGGCTGGGGCCGCAACACCTTGACCCGCAAGATCAAGGAACTGGGCATGAAGATCGACGGCGACGAGGATGATGCCGACGAAGCTTAAGGCAGATCAAAGCCCCTCACCCCAACCCTCTAGAGGGAGCTGATCTGTGGTGATATTGACTGCGCGTGCGGTCAGTCCCCTCTCCCTCCGGGAGAGGGCTAGGGTGAGGGCTCTCGATCTGGCCGCACCACTCAAAAGCAACCCGCCCCAAAATCGTGCACAGCTCTAGATCAGTGCTTTCAGCCTAGCGAGAGCGCTATGCGCAAAAGCCCCGGATTCCGGGGCTTTTGCGTTTTCATCAGACAATTTCTACAGAAAAACAAAAATTGGCACGCGCCCTGCAACACCTATTACAAGCAACACCGCTTTAGGGGACCTTGATACAGGCAGGTCAAGACTCCCCACTTTTATACCCGCAGCCTTGATGCCTTTCGCATCAACGCGCACAACGCTTTTGGGGAACCCGGTACAGGCAGGCTGGAATTCCCTCTTTTATTACTCCCGCAGGTTCACCTGCAACCGCCAGCGCCCGTCCTGCGGCGCTCCGGCCCAGTCCCCCTGCAGGGCACGGGCCGCCACCAGCGTCAGCAGCAAACCTCCGTCCGTTGCACGTACCCGCCAGTTCACATTCTTGCCGTTGAGTTTTAACTGGCCGCTCTGCGCCTTGCCCTTGGCATCAAACAGCAAGCCCAGTGTGCCGTCGACCAGCTCGCCATGCAGCTTGGGTTCATCGTTGAACCACACCACCAGGCCATCCGCCAGCACGTCCACCTGTTGCAGCTCAATCGGCTCTGGCGCCGTCAAACGCCCGATCATCATCCCCACCATCACACCGACTATCGCCAAAGAACCTAAAACCCGTGGCCATAGTTTCGGTCGCGGGTCCTCTTCAGGCGTAGAATGCTGCCCATCATTAAGTTCGGAGCCGTGCATGTTTCACGTCATCCTTTTTCAACCAGAAATTCCGCCGAATACCGGCAACATTATCAGGCTGTGCGCCAACAGCGGCTGCCACCTGCATTTGATCGAGCCTATCGGTTTTGAGCTGGACGACAAGCGCTTGCGCCGCGCCGGGCTCGATTACCACGAGTACGCACCGCTCAAGCGCCATGCCGACCTGGCCAGCTGCCTTGAGAGCCTGGGCCATCCACGGCTCTTCGCCTTCACCACCAAAGGCTCGCGGCCGTTCCACGACGCGCAATTTGCCGAAGGTGATGCCTTTATCTTCGGCCCTGAAAGCCGTGGCCTGCCGCCGGAGGTGCTCGACGCCCTGGACGGCGACCATCGCCTGCGCCTGCCAATGCGCGAAGGCTGCCGCAGCCTGAACCTTTCCAACACCGTCGCCGTGGCTGTGTACGAAGCCTGGCGTCAGCTGGGGTTCAAGTAATTCACATCCCACAGAGCCTTCGACATACCCAATAAAAAAGCGCCCTTAAGGCGCTTTTTTTGGCATCGACTGTTTATTGAACAGTCGGGGTGCCTTCTTCCTGCATGCGCTGCAGTTCTTGCGCGTACAGGGCATCGAAGTTCACCGGAGCCAGCATCAACGCAGGGAACGAGCCACGGGTAACCAGGCTGTCCAGGGTTTCACGGGCATACGGGAACAGGATGTTCGGGCAGAACGCGCCCAGGGTGTGGTTCATCGACGCTGGATCAAGGTTTTTGATCAGGAAGATGCCAGCCTGTTGAACTTCAGCAATAAACGCCACTTCATCACCGTTTTTCACGGTAACCGACAGGGTCAGAACCACTTCGTGGAAGTCGCCTTCCAGCGGCTTTTGACGGGTGTTCAGGTCCAGGCCAACGCTCGGTTCCCACTGCTGGCGGAAGATCGCCGGGCTTTTTGGGGCCTCGAACGACAGGTCACGCACGTAGATGCGCTGCAGGGAGAATTGTGGAGCGGTGTCTTCATCGCTAACAGCAGCGGTGTTCTGTTGGTCAGTCATCACAGATCCTTGTTGATCTTGGGGCTTATAGAGAATGAGAGTCAGACGTTCAGCAGCGCATCCAATTTACCTGCGCGTTCCAAAGCAAACAGGTCATCGCACCCGCCAACATGGGTTTCGCCAATCCAGACTTGCGGGACCGACGTACGACCTGCCTTTTGAGCCATCTCGGCCCGTACCTGTGGCTTGCCGTCGACCTTGATTTCTTCGAAGGCAACGCCCTTTTTCTCAAGCAGAGCCTTGGCTCGCATGCAGTAGGGGCAGTAGTCGCTGGAGTAAACGATGACCTTGGACATAACTTACTTCACCACTGGCAGGTTGTCTGCGCGCCAGCTGGAGATGCCGCCAGACAGCTTGGCTGCGTTGTGACCTGCCTTGAGCAGCTCGCGGGCATGGGAGCCCGAATGCTGGCCTTGAGCGTCAACCAGAATAATGGTTTTGCCCTTGTGCTTGTCCAGCTCGGCAATGCGCGCCATCAGCTTGTCTTGCGGGATGTTCAGTGCACCCACGATGTGGCCGGCAGCAAAGTCCTTGGCCGGGCGAATATCAATCACCACACCTTCGTCGCGGTTGACCAGGCCGGTCAGTTCGCCCGTGCTGATGCTGCGACCGCCACGGCTTATTTCGTGGGTGATCAACAACGCCAGCAGGATGACAAACGCGCCTACAAGCAGGTAGTGAGAAGTCGCAAATGCAATCAGGTGCTCAACCATCAGAAGGTTCCAGGGTCGTAAAATGTGGGCCAGTATACACAGCCGCCTTGGTCGGCCAAACCCCGCCCGGCGGTGACGCCACATGAACTTCGCTTTAAACTGCGCGTCCTCATTAAACCAGCCGCGAGTGGGATCTATGACTACCACGCCTAAACCTTTGGTCCTGATCATCCTGGATGGCTTCGGTCACAGTGAAAGCCACGAATACAACGCCGTCTACTCGGCCAAGAAACCGGTGCTCGATCGTCTTTGCGCGAGCATGCCAAACGGCCTGATCTCAGGCTCGGGCATGGACGTCGGTCTGCCTGACGGCCAGATGGGCAACTCCGAGGTCGGCCACATGAACCTTGGTGCCGGCCGCGTGGTGTATCAGGATTTCACCCGCGTCACCAAGTCGATCCGCGATGGCGAGTTCTTCGAGAACCCGACCATTTGTGCCGCTGTCGACAAGGCGGTGAGTGCAGGCAAGGCCGTGCATATCCTGGGCCTGCTGTCAGACGGCGGTGTTCACAGCCACCAGGACCACCTGATCGCGATGGCAGAGCTGGCATTCAAACGCGGCGCGGAAAAAATCTACCTGCACGCCTTCCTGGATGGCCGCGATACTCCGCCCAAAAGCGCGGCATCCTCTATTGAGCTGCTGGACGAAGCGTTCAAAGACCTCGGCAAAGGCCGTATCGCCAGCCTGATTGGTCGCTACTTCGCCATGGACCGCGACAACCGCTGGGACCGTGTGGAGCAAGCCTACAACCTGATCGTCGACGGCAAGGGCCAGTTCAACGCAGCCACCGCCCAAGAGGGTCTGGACGCCGCTTACGCCCGCGGTGAAAGCGACGAGTTCGTCAAAGCCACCACTATCGGCGAGCCGGTCAAGGTTGAAGACGGCGACGCCGTGGTCTTCATGAACTTCCGTGCCGACCGTGCCCGCGAGCTGACCCGCGTGTTCGTTGAAGACGACTTCAACGCATTCGAACGTGCCCGCCAGCCAAAACTGGCCGGTTTTGTGATGCTGACCCAATACGCTGCCAGCATCCCGGCACCCAGCGCATTTGCGCCCGGCAGCCTGGAGAACGTGCTCGGCGACTACCTCGCCAAAAACGGCAAAACCCAGCTGCGCATCGCCGAGACCGAGAAATACGCCCACGTGACCTTCTTCTTCTCGGGCGGACGCGAAGAACCGTTCCCGGGTGAAGAGCGGATCCTGGTGCCCTCGCCGAAAGTCGCCACCTACGACCTGCAGCCTGAAATGAGCGCCCCCGAAGTCACCGACCACATCGTCGATGCCATCGAAAACCAGCGTTATGACGTGATTGTGGTCAACTACGCCAACGGCGACATGGTCGGCCACAGCGGCGTATTCGACGCTGCGGTCAAAGCGGTTGAATGCCTGGACGCTTGCGTGGGTCGTATTGTTCAAGCGCTGGATAAAGTCGGCGGCGAAGCCCTGATCACGGCCGACCACGGCAACGTTGAGCAGATGTCCGATGACGCCACCGGCCAGGCCCACACCGCACACACGTGCGAGCCTGTACCGTTCATTTATGTCGGCAAGCGTGCACTCAAGGTTCGCGAAGGCGGCGTGCTGGCCGACGTGGCGCCAACCATGCTCAAACTGCTGGGCCTGCCACAGCCTGAAGAAATGACCGGCAAGAGCATTCTGGTCGACGCTTAAAGTAAAACCTGTGGGAGCGAGCCTGCTCGCGAAGGTCTCAAGCGCACCGCGATGATCCAATCAACATGCGCTATCGTTAACGACATTCGCGAGCGGGCTCGCTCCCACGGGGGCTGACCGATCCATGACAATTTCACCTTCATCCATTTCTTATAGGTGACGAGGCCGGGCATACTAGGCCGTCCCGTTCCCCAGGTGTCGCCCGCCCCATGCTTCGCGCCCTTATAGCCCTGACCCTCGCATGCCTGCTCCAACCGGCGTTTGCCGACGAGCGCGCGCAAACCCAACAGCAGCTGGATGCTACGCGCCAGGATATCGGCGAGCTGAAAAAGCTCCTCGGCAAGCTCCAGGAAGAAAAATCCGGCGTGCAGAAAGACCTGCGCGGTACCGAAACCGAAATCGGCAAACTGGAGAAGCAGGTAGAAACCCTGCAACAAGAACTAAAAAAGAGTGAAGGCGAGCTGCTGCGCCTAGATAGCGAGAAAAAAAATCTCCACAGCGCAAAAATTGAACAGCAACGCCTGATCGCCATTCAGGCCCGTGCCGCCTATCAGGGCGGGCGTCAGGAATACCTGAAGATGCTGCTCAACCAGCAAAACCCCGAGAAGTTCGCCCGAACCCTCACCTATTACGATTACCTGAGCCAGGCCCGCCTGGCACAGCTCAAGGGTTTCAATGAGACCCTGCGCCAACTGGCCAATGTCGAAGCGGACATCAACCTGCAACAGGCTCAGTTGCTGACTCAAAAAAGCAGCCTGGACACCCAGCGCGCTGAACTCGACAAAGTACGTGCGGAGCGCCAGCAAGTACTGGCCAAGCTCAATACCGACGTAAAGGATCGCGATCAAAAGCTGCAAGCTCGTGAGCAGGATCAGGCTGATCTGGCTAAAGTCCTCAAGACCATTGAAGAAACCCTGGCACGCCAAGCCCGCGAAGCCGAACAGGCGCGCCAAAAAGCCCTGATCGCTCAGCAGGAAGCCGAGAAAAAACGCCAGCGCGAGGCTGAAGCGGTTGCCACCGACGCCCCCCGCAAAGCTGTCAAATCAACGCCGGGCCCACTGGTCTCCAGTGCCGGTGCTTCGTACGGCGGCGTTTTTTCTCAGGCCCGGGGCAAACTTCCATGGCCAGTTGATGGTCGACTGCTGGCACGCTTCGGTGAAACCCGTGGCGATGATTCGCGCACCAAGTGGGACGGCGTGATGATCAGCGCCGCCGCCGGCAGCCAGGTACACGCCGTTCACGGTGGCCGCGTGGTGTTTGCCGACTGGCTGCGCGGCGCAGGTCAGCTTGTGATCCTGGATCACGGCAATGGTTACTTAAGCCTGTATGGCCACAACCAGACGTTGCTCAAGTCTGCCGGAGACATCGTTAAGGCCGGCGAGGTGATTTCCACCGTGGGCAACAGCGGTGGGCAAGCCACACCAGCACTGTATTTCGCTATTCGTCAGCAGGGCCGCCCGAGCGACCCTGCACAATGGTGTCGCACTCAGGGATGAGTCCATCACCTTTAATACGTAGGAGTTCGCTCAACATGCCGCATTTGCCCCGCCTCAACTCGCTGGCCCTGACGATCGCCCTGGTGATCGGCTCGCCGATGGCATTTGCTGCCGAGCCGGCCATTGCGCCGGCAGGTGCTGCTTCCAGTGCAAAAGCACCGCTGCCACTGGAAGAACTGCGCACATTTGCCGAGGTCATGGACCGGATCAAGGCCGCGTATGTTGAACCCGTGGACGACAAAACCCTGCTGGAGAATGCCATCAAAGGCATGCTCAGCAACCTCGACCCGCACTCTGCCTATCTGGGCCCCGAAGATTTTGCCGAGCTGCAAGAAAGCACCAGCGGCGAGTTTGGCGGGCTGGGCATCGAAGTCGGCGCCGAAGACGGCAATATCAAGATCGTCTCACCGATCGACGACACCCCTGCCAGCAAGGCCGGGATTCAGGCTGGCGACTTCATCGTCAAGATCAACGGGCAGCCCACCCGCGGCCTGAGCATGACCGAAGCCGTGGACAAAATGCGCGGCAAGATCGGCCAGAAAATCACCCTGACCCTGGTGCGCAATGGCGGCACGCCGTTTGACGTGACCCTGACCCGCGCCAACATCCAGGTCAAAAGCGTCAAGGCCCAGCTGCTTGAAGACGGTTACGGCTACATCCGTATCACTCAGTTCCAGGTCAAGACCGGCGAAGAAGTGGCCGCCGCGCTGTCCAAACTGCGCAGAGAAAACGGCAACAAAAGGCTCAAGGGCATCATCCTCGACCTGCGTAACAACCCGGGTGGCGTGCTGCAATCGGCGGTTGAAGTGGTCGATCACTTCATCACCAAAGGCCTGATCGTCTACACCAAGGGCCGCATCGCCAACTCGGAGCTGCGCTTCTCGGCCACCGGCAAGGACCTGAGCGAAGGCGTTCCATTGGTCGTGCTGATCAACGGCGGCAGTGCTTCGGCGTCAGAAATCGTCGCCGGTGCCTTGCAGGATCAAAAACGCGGCGTCGTGATGGGCACCACCAGCTTCGGTAAAGGCTCGGTGCAAACCGTGCTGCCACTGAACAATGACCGTGCGCTGAAAATCACCACTGCGCTGTACTTCACCCCGAACGGGCGCTCGATTCAGGCCCAGGGCATCGTGCCGGACATCGAAGTCAACCGCGCCAAGATCACCCGCGAGCAAGACACCGAGTACTACAAAGAGGCCGACCTGCAAGGTCACCTTGGCAATGGCAACGGCGGTGCCGACAAACCGACCGGCTCCAACCCCAAAGCCAAACCGATGCCTCAGGACGATGACTTCCAGCTGAGCCAGGCCCTGAGCCTGCTCAAAGGCCTGAGCATTACGCGCGGTAACTGAAGTGCGCTTTACTCTGGCTTTGGCCCTGCTCTGCTGCCTGACCGGTGCCGCCCATGCGGCGCCGGCTACACCTCACAAGGCTTACCTGAGCCTGATCATCGATGACCTTGGGCAAAACCTGCCACGCGACCGTCGCGTGCTGGCCTTGCCCGGGCCGGTGACCGCCGCCGTGATGCCAGACACCCCCCACGCCGCCGAGTTTGCCCGTGAAGCCCACAAGGCCGGCAAGATCGTCATCTTGCACATGCCTATGGACCCGGCCACCGGGCCGTTTGCCTGGCACCCCGGCTTGCCCATGGACGAGCTCGAAAAACGCCTGGATGCGGCGTTCAAGGCCGTGCCTTACACCAGCGGCATCAACAACCACATGGGCAGCCGCATGACCTCCCAGCAGCCGGCCATGGCCTGGTTGATGGGCAACTTGCAGCAGCGCCATAAATTCTTCGTCGACAGCCGTACAAGCGCACAAACCGTCGCCGCTGCCGAGGCGCAGAAGATCGGCCTGGCCAGTGTTTCACGGGATGTGTTTCTCGACGACGTGCGCACCGAGCAGGCGATTACCACGCAACTCGAAACCGCGATCAAACTGGCCCATAAGCAAGGCTCGGCGGTGATGATCGGCCACCCGTACCCACAAACGCTGGCCGTGCTTGAACGCGAGCTGCCCAAGCTGAAAGCCCAGGGCATTGAATGGATTGATATCAAACAGATGATCGGCGTGCGCAGCAACAAGGCCATGGCCGGGCACGGGAAGGATGGGGTTTATCGCTAGCACTTACGGGCTCGGCTCTTGTGGGAGCGAGCCTGCATCGCGATGCAGGCGGCGAGGCCTATCAGGCAAACCACGGTAATGCCTTCGCGAGCAGGCTCGCTCCCACATCCGCGTATTGTGGTTAGAGATATTTGGCGCGAATCTTATCGACCACGCCTTCAGCCTTTAACTGATCCAGCGCTATTTGCAACTTGTTCACCACCTCATCCGGCACGTCTTTATTCAACGCCAAATACAATTGGGCCTGATTAAAGCGCAGCACCGTCTTGAAGCCGGTTATCCCCACCTGACGCGCCAGGAACTGCCCCGCCGGAGCCCCGGTGGCCCACAGGTCGATTTGCCCGGCTTGCAGTTTTTTGGCGTTGTCCTGGTCGCGCAACACAATCACCGGCGCCAGCCCCTGCTTCTCCAGGGACAAGGCAATGGCATCGCCTTTATAAGCACCTACTCGGTACTGGCGGGCCTGCTCAAGCGAGGTCAGGGTAATCGGACTGTCCTCTCGGGCCAGCAACACCCAGTCATCCGGGCCAATCGGGCCGACCCACTTGAACAGTTTTTCACGCTCGGGCACGCGGGCAGTCACAAACACGCCGTATCCGGGGTTTTCAAGGGCAAGGTGATAGATACGCTCCCAAGGGAAGCGCAAGGTCATGCTGTAAGAGATACCGGCACGTTTGAAGGTTTCACGCAGAATATCGACGGCGATGCCTTCAATATTTTCGTTTTGCGCAAAGTTTTTGCCGTTTTTCGCCATGTTGTACGGCGGGAAGTTTTCAGTCAGCAATACCATCGAAGAATGCGAGGCATCGGCCGCAAAAGCGGCACTCGCCAGCCACATCGTGGAACCGGCGAGAACAGGCAAAAAGCGTTTAAACATGACAGGCGACCTAAATCCATGGCGTGCTCAAGAGTGCCGTGGGCACGCCATGCTGTCCAGTAGCCTTTGGGTTTAGCGGACCACGATTCCACGCGCTGCCATGTACGCCTTGGCCTCTGGCACGGTGTACTCGCCAAAGTGGAAAATGCTCGCGGCCAGTACCGCACTGGCGTGACCTTCCAGAATGCCGTCGGCCAGATGCTGCAGGTTGCCAACGCCGCCCGAGGCGATCACCGGAATGCCCAGCGCATCGCTGATGGCACGGGTCACACCCAGGTCAAAGCCGTTTTTCATGCCGTCCTGATCCATGCTGGTCAGCAGAATTTCGCCGGCCCCCAGGCCTTCCATCTTCATGGCCCACTCGACAGCATCGAGCCCGGTAGGCTTGCGCCCACCGTGGGTGAAGATTTCCCAGCGCGGTGCCTCGCCCGGCAGTGAGACCTTTTTGGCATCAATCGCTACCACGATGCACTGCGAACCAAAATGCTGCGCCGCTTCGCCCACAAACTCCGGGTTAAACACCGCCGCAGTATTGATCGACACTTTGTCCGCACCGGCATTGAGCAGGTTGCGAATGTCCTGGATACAACGCACGCCGCCGCCCACGGTCAGCGGGATAAACACCTGGCTGGCCATGCGCTCGACGGTATGCAACGTGGTATCGCGGCCATCGACGCTGGCGGTGATGTCGAGAAAGGTAATCTCGTCAGCACCCTGCTCGTCGTAACGACGGGCGATTTCGACCGGGTCGCCAGCATCGCGGATGTTCTCGAACTTGACGCCCTTTACAACCCGGCCGTTATCCACGTCCAGGCAAGGGATGATGCGTTTGGCCAGCGCCATGGGTTTCTCCTCAGGCCTTGTAGCTGTCGCAGAAGGCTTGCGCCTCGGCTACATCCAGCGTGCCTTCATAGATTGCACGGCCGGTGATGGCGCCCACGATGCCCGGAGCCTTGGCGTCCATCAGGGCCTTGATGTCACCCAGGTTGTGGATGCCGCCCGACGCGATCACCGGAATGCGGGTAGCAGCGGCCAACGCGGCGGTGTAGCTCACGTTGCAGCCCTGCATCATGCCGTCTTTGGCGATGTCGGTATAAACGATGGCCGACACGCCGTCCGCTTCAAAACGCTTGGCCAGGTCGATGACCTGCACGGTGCTGACTTCAGCCCAGCCATCGGTGGCCACGAAGCCGTCTTTGGCGTCCATGCCGACAATGATCTTGCCAGGGAACGCACGGCACGCCTCGGCCACGAACTCAGGGTTCTTCACCGCCTTGGTGCCCAGAATCACGTAGCTCACGCCTGCCTTGACGTAGTGCTCGATGGTTTCCAGCGAGCGAATGCCGCCGCCGATCTGGATCGGCAACTTCGGGTACAACCGTGCAATGGCCGTCACTACTTCACCGTTGACCGGCTGACCTTCGAATGCACCGTTCAGGTCAACCAGGTGCAAACGGCGGCAACCGCCCTCTACCCATTTGGCGGCCATGGCCACCGGGTCATCGGAGAACACCGTGGAGTCTTCCATACGGCCCTGGCGCAGACGTACACAGGCACCGTCTTTAAGATCGATAGCGGGGATAATCAGCATCTGGCAAACCTTCAAATTCGGGAGTCTGAGACTCGGAAATCAGTTCTTCTCGAGCGCCCACAGGTCGCTTTCGATGCTCTCGAACCTCTCTTTGAGGTGCGTTTGCACATCGAAAATCGCGCGATTGTAGTAATGCGGCGCGATTTCGCGGGTGAACAGCTCAAGGATTTCAGCCGCCTCGAACGAACCCAGGTCCAGTTCGAAGCGGTCTTCCATAAAGCGTTTGATCTTGCTGTTGGCTTCGCTCTCTTGCTCGGGAGTGAGCGTGAGAATCGGCGGCTTCTTGCGAGGCGCCATTACCAGCGACCATCCCAGGCCGCGAAGTTTTGCAGCAGCTGCAAGCCGTGGGTATGGCTTTTTTCCGGGTGGAACTGCACCGCGAAGCGCGAGCCCTCGGCCAGCGCTGCGGCGAAATCGACGCCGTAATGCCCGCCACCGACTACCTGGCGAGGATTGCCCGCCGCAATGTAGTAGCTGTGTACAAAGTAAAAACGCGCCAGGTCGGGGATGCCGTGCCACAGCGGGTGATCCACTTTTTGTTGCACCTCGTTCCAGCCCATGTGCGGCACCTTGAGGTGCTCGCCGTCTTCGTGCAGATCCTTGCCGAAGAACTTCACAGCACCCGGGAACAGGCCAATGCAATCAACCCCGCCGTTCTCTTCACTGTGGTCGAGCAACGCTTGCATGCCGACGCAGATACCGAGGAACGGACGATCCTGACTGACTTCGCGTACCAGCGAATCAAAACCCAGACGACGGATCTCCGCCATGCAGTCGCGAATCGCGCCCACACCCGGGAACACCACGCGGTCAGCTTCGCGAATCACGTCGGCGTCGCTGGTAATCAGCACCCGACCGGCGCCAACGTGCTCCAGCGCCTTGGCCACCGAGTGCAAGTTACCCATGCCGTAATCGATAACCGCCACTGTCTGCATCAGAGCACGCCCTTGGTCGAGGGCATTTGCCCGGCCATGCGCTCATCCAGCGCGACAGCCATACGCAACGCGCGGCCGAAGGCCTTGAACACGGTTTCGATCTGGTGGTGGGTGTTGGTGCCGCGCAAGTTGTCGATGTGCAGGCTGACGTTGGCGTGGTTCACGAAGCCCTGGAAGAACTCCTGAAACAGATCGACATCGAAGCCGCCCACGGTGGCGCGGGTATATGGCACGTGCATTTGCAGGCCTGGACGGCCCGAAAAGTCGATAACCACACGCGACAGCGCTTCATCCAGCGGGACATAAGCGTGACCGTAGCGGGTCATGCCTTTTTTATCACCAACGGCCTGGCTGAAAGCCTTGCCGAGGGTAATGCCGACATCCTCGACGGTATGGTGATCGTCGATATGCAGGTCGCCTTTGCACTCGATGTCCAGGTCGATCAACCCATGTCGGGCGATCTGGTCGAGCATGTGCTCAAGAAAAGGAACACCGATATCAAATCGGGCCTTACCGGTACCATCCAAGTTGATCGAGGCTTTAATCTGGGTTTCCAGAGTATCGCGCTCGACTGACGCCTTACGTTCGGCCATCACCAGCTCCGCAAAATCATTGGGCGAAAAAGGTGGCCATTATAGGCACGGGTCTGGCAAACAGAAACATTAAGGGTGATACGGCTGACGGAGTGAACACAACGGCTGATTCTGTAGCCGCTGCCGAAGGCAGCGATCGGGCCCGAAGGGGCGTACTGTAAAGCTTGCAGGAAGGTCCTTCGGCCCTTATCGCAGCCTTCGGCAGCGGCTACAAAGGCGCCATACGAAATGGCGCCTCCTGAATCAGTTAAACAATACCGCCGTCTTCTGCACGGTCACCCAAATACCCCACAGCAATGGAATGCCCACGGCCAACCAGGCCGCGATAACCAATGGATGGCTACCCGGTGCGGCTTTCCACTCCAGTGAAGTGCTGGCATCTGCACCCTTGTCATGGCCCAGCGCCTGCTCAGCAGCCAGTTCAGCGTCGGTCATGAAGTATTTGTCGGCCACCGGACGCACCAGCAAGTTGCAGATAAAGCCCAGTACCAGCAGCCCTGCGAGGATGTACAGCGTGATGTCATACGCCGCCGCCCGCTCAACGCCGATGCTCAACTGGTATTCGCGCAGGTAGTTGACCAATACCGGCCCCAGCACACCCGCCGCCGCCCAGGCTGTCAGCAGGCGACCGTGAATCGCGCCGACCATCTGCGTCCCGAACAGGTCGGCCAGATACGCCGGCACGGTGGCAAAACCGCCGCCGTACATCGACAGGATGATGCAAAACGCCGCCACAAACAGCGACACGTTGCCCAGATGGCCGAGGTTGGGAATCATCGCGTACAGCGCAAAACCCAGTGCGAAGAACACAAAGTAGGTGTTTTTGCGCCCCAGGTAATCCGAGAACGAAGCCCAGAAGAACCGCCCGCCAATGTTGAACAGGCTCAGCAAACCGGTGAAGCCGGCAGCAATGGCCGCGATTTGAGCCAGCTGCGCAGCATCCAGCTGACCGAATGTCAGGTCATTGCCCAGCAACTTGCCTGCGAACACTTCCTGCAACAAGGGCGAAGCCATGCCCAGAATACCAATGCCTGCCGATACGTTGAGGCACAGCACCAGCCACACCAGCGCGAACTGCGGAGTTTTCCAGGCCACGCTCACGTGCACATGGCGCTGGGTGATCATCGCGTTTGCTGCCTTTTTGACGGGCGCTTTCCAGCCTTCAGGCTTCCAGCCGGTCGGCGGAACGCGGTACGACAAGGCGCCGCCGATCATGAAGACAAAGTAAATCGCCGCCATCGCCACGAAGCTCTGCCACACGCCCACACCCTCAGGCCCGGCAAAATGGTTCATCAGCGCCGCGGCCAGTGGAGCACCCACCATGGCACCACCACCAAAACCCATGATCGCCATGCCCGTGGCCATGCCGCGCTTGTCCGGAAACCACTTGATCAGCGTCGATACAGGCGAGATATAGCCCAAACCAAGGCCGATACCGCCAATCACCCCAGATCCCAGCCACATCAGCCAGATTTGATGGGTATAAATGCCCAACGCCGAGATCAGCAGGCCACCGCACCAGCACAGCGCCGATACCACACCGGCCTTGCGCGGCCCGGCATGTTCAAGCCAGCCGCCCCACACGGCTGCCGAGCAGCCCAGGAAGATGAAAAACAAGGTGTAGATCCAGCCGAGCATCGAAATCGGCCAGTCGCATTGTGACGAGAACATTTGGGCAATAAAGCTCATGTCCGGCGCGCAAGCCACAGGGGCTGTTACGCCCAGAGCCTTGGACAGCGGCAACCAGAACACCGAAAAGCCATAGGCCATGCCGATACACAGGTGGATGGCCAGGGCCGCTGGCGGAACCAGCCAACGGTTGAAGCCGGGTTTGGCGATGATGCGTTCCTTGGACAGAAACGCTGGTTGTGAGGCAAGGCTGCCCACAACAGTACTGGTACTCATTGGTGTTTCCCCCAGGTGATGAAGTAATTCTCCAGACACACTCAACCCCCGACTTTGGCGCCTTACGGCACACAGTCGTTTTTGTCGGAGCAAGTTCATGGCGCGACAATGCGCCGCAGAAGGTCTGGAAAACAGTCGCAGACTACCACTGAGGGGCAGGTAAAAGCCCAAGCTGATTTGGTCTTTGAGCAGCAAACTGATCCGGCACTATCCGCCCCCAGTCATTCAGCGCGTGGGGCTATACTCTGCGGCTAAATTTAAAACTCACCCTTTCACTCAGACTTACAAGGACTCGCCCATGAAAGCGTTCGGCAAAATCCTGGGTCTGGTGCTTCTCGGATTGTTGCTGATCATCGTGGCCCTGGGCTTTGCCCTGAGCCATCTGTTCGATCCCAACGACTATAAAGACGAGATCCGCCAGATAGCCCGTGACAAAGCCCACATTGAGCTGACCCTCAATGGCGACATCGGCTGGAGCCTATTCCCCTGGCTCGGCCTGGAGCTGCACGACGCCAGCGTCGCAACTCTCGCCGCGCCGACCCAGCCTTTCGCCGACCTGCAAATGCTCGGTCTGTCCGTACGCGTGCTGCCGCTGCTGCGCAAAGAAGTGCAAATGAGCGATGTCCGTGTCGAAGGCCTGAACCTGCGCCTGACCCGCGACAAGAACGGTCACGGCAACTGGCAGGACATCGGCAAGCCGGCAACAGTAGACGCGAGCACCTCCACCAGCACCGAGCCCGCGCCGGCTGCCAAGCCGGACAACTCCAGCCAGCCGCTCAAGCTCGATATCGACAGCCTGACCGTGAACAACGCCCGGGTTGAGTACAACGACGAGCAAAGTGGCAAGCAATTCAGCGCCGAGAGCATCCAGCTGAGCACCGGCCCGGTACACGAAGCCACCAGCATCCCGGTCAAGTTGACGGCCTTTTTGGGCACCAACCAGCCCGTGATGCGGGTCAAGACCGAAGTCGACGGCAAGCTGCGATTTGACCGTGTGCTCAAGCGCTACCAGCTCGAAGACATGAAAGTCACGGGCGAAGCGTCAGGCGAACCGCTGCAAGGCAAAACCATGACCTTTGCCGCGCAAGGGCAAATCCTGGTTGATCTGGCTGCAAACGTCGCCGAATGGAGCAGTTTGAAAATCTCCGCCAACCAGCTGCGGGCCCTGGGCGAACTCAAGGCCAACAATCTCGACACCACCGCGCAAATCAGCGGCGGCCTGTCGATTGCCCAGCTCGATCTGGCCAGGTTCCTCGACAGCATCGGCCACCCCCTGCCCGCAATGGCACCGGACAGCCTGAGCAAAGTCGAGCTGGTCAGTCGCCTGTCGGGTACCCCCACCAGCGTGACCTTTGACGACCTCAACCTGAAAGTCGATGACAGCACCTTCACCGGGCGCATTGCCATTGAGGACTTCGCCAAACAAGCCGTGCGTATCCAGCTCAAAGGCGACACATTCGACGCTGATCGCTACCTGCCGCCAAAATCGGCCGAAGCCAACAGCGCCAGCATTGCCCGCAAGGCCGAAGTACAGGGCGGCGAAGCCAACGCTCTGGCCGCATCGGGCGATACGCCGCTGCCGGACGCACCGACCAAGAGCGGCTGGAGTACAGCCAAAATCATTCCAGTGACTCGCCTCAAGACCCTGGATCTGACTGCCGACATCAGCTTTGGCCAACTGACCCTCAGCCAGTTGCCGATCCAGAATGCTGCGCTCAAGGCCAACAGCAAGGCAGGCCTGCTGACCCTCGAAAACCTGAGCGGCGACCTCTACAAAGGCAACTTTGCGGCCAACGGCAGCCTGGACGTGCAACCCATGTTGCCGGTGGTCAAACTGCAAACCCGCATTACGAACGTCCCGGTCGAAAAAATCCTGCAAAGCCAGGGTCAAAAGCCTCCGGTAACGGGCCTGCTGACCCTCAACAGCAACGTCACGGGCAGCGGCAATAGCCAAAGCGCGCTGATTTCCAGCCTCAACGGCACCGCCAGCTTTGCGCTCAACAACGGCGTACTGCTCAATGCCAACCTGGAACAGCAACTGTGCAAGGGCATCTCCACCCTCAATCGTAAAACCCTGAGCGGCGCCCCGCTGGCCAAAGACACTCCGTTCAAGGAGCTCAAGGGCAGCCTGGTGTTCCGCAACGGCGTAGCCAGCAATCCGGACATGATCGTGCGCATGCCTGGCCTGAGCGTAAAAGGTGATGGCGACATCGACCTGCGCGTACTGGGCATGGACTACCGCATCGGCATCGTCGTCGAAGGCGACACCCGTGCCATGCCGGACCCGGCGTGCCAGGTCGGCAAGAACTTTGTCGGCGTCGAACTGCCATTGCGCTGCCGTGGCCCGCTTGAACTGGGTGCCAAGGCCTGCCGTCTGGACAAGGAAGGGCTGGGCAAAGTCGCCGCCAAGGTGGCAGGCAACAAGCTCAGTGACAAACTTGAAGAAAAACTGGGCGACAAGGTCAGCCCGGAACTCAAAAACGCCCTCAAGGGGCTGTTCAACCGATGAGAGACGAGCAATTTTCAGCGGCGGTCCTCAATTGGTATGACCGCCACGGCCGCCATGACCTGCCCTGGCAACAGGGCATCACCCCGTACCGGGTGTGGGTCTCGGAAATCATGCTGCAGCAAACCCAGGTCAGCACCGTGCTGAACTACTTCGACCGGTTCATGGCATCCCTGCCAACGGTCGAAGCCCTGGCCGCCGCACCGGAAGACGAAGTGCTGCACCTGTGGACAGGCCTTGGCTACTACACCCGCGCGCGCAATTTGCAGAAGACCGCGAAGATCGTCGTTGCCGAACATGGCGGCGAATTCCCGCGCAATGTAGAACAGCTGGTCGAGCTGCCCGGCATCGGTTTATCCACCGCAGGTGCGATTGCCAGCCTGAGCATGGGCCTGCGTGCACCAATCCTGGACGGCAACGTCAAACGGGTGCTGGCACGCTACACCGCGCAAGAGGGCTACCCCGGCGAGCCCAAGGTTGCCAAAGAACTGTGGGCCACCGCAGAGCGCTTCACCCCCCACGACCGCGTCAACGCCTACACCCAGGCGATGATGGACATGGGCGCCACGCTCTGCACCCGAAGCAAGCCCAGCTGCCTGCTGTGCCCGCTCGAAAGCGGCTGCGAAGCGCACCTGCTGGGCCTTGAGACGCGCTACCCGATCCCCAAGCCGCGCAAGACCATCCCGCAAAGGCGCACGCTGATGCCAATGCTGGCCAATGCCGACGGTGCGATCCTGCTTTACCGCCGCCCGTCGACCGGTTTGTGGGGCGGACTGTGGAGCCTGCCCGAACTCGATGACCTCAAAGACATCGAGCACCTGGCGCTGCAACACTCACTGACCCTGGGCGCGCAGCACGAACTGGGCGGCCTGACTCACACCTTTAGCCACTTCCAACTGGCCATCGAACCCTGGCTGATCCACGTCAAGGAGTCCGGCCATCACGTGGCCGAGGCCGACTGGCTCTGGTATAACCTCGCCACCCCGCCGCGCCTGGGCCTTGCTGCCCCGGTCAAGAAGCTGCTCAAACGCGCAGCCGACCTATTGAACGCTGGAGAGTCGTCATGACCCGCACCATCATCTGCCGCAAGTACAAAGAAGAATTGCCCGCCCTTGAGCGCGCTCCGTTTCCGGGCGCCAAAGGTCAGGACATTTTTGATCACGTTTCGGCCAAAGCCTGGGCCGACTGGCAAAAACACCAGACCTTGCTGATCAACGAGAAGCGTTTGAACATGATGAACGCCGAAGATCGAAAATATTTGCAGGGCGAAATGGATAAATTCTTCAGCGGCGAAGAATACGCACAAGCTGAAGGCTACGTTCCGCCAACCGAATAAATCCCGGTTTTAAAGGCTTTGGTCCGTAAGCGACGGTAATAACTAAATATTTTTCAAAAAAGTGTTTGACGGGTCATCGAAAAAGGCTTCTAATGCGCCCCGTTGCCCAGATAGCTCAGTCGGTAGAGCAGGGGATTGAAAATCCCCGTGTCGGCGGTTCGATTCCGTCTCTGGGCACCACATTCAGCTTTGATGTGGTGCAAACATCACCTCAAAGCAAAGAAAAACCCGCCTAGTGCGGGTTTTTTTTTGGCCGTGATTTAACAATGTGCTCGGGCTCATTCACCCATGATTGTGCCTTTCGCGGCACAGGGTTTATTGAGCCCCCACAACCGCTCCCCCTCTACGCGCCTTTGCCTTGAAACCCGCACCTCATTACTGAGCCTTCCCGGCAGGCCGGATCGAGTCCCATTCGGTCACGTAGGCCGCTTTAGTCTGTTTGTTGTAGAGGCAAAGCTCAGTGCCATACCGGCCTTTCATGTGTTTCTGCGGATATTGACCCTGCAACAGAATCGCGGTGTAGCCCACCCGATCGTCAAATTGCGCGGGAGCACCGACGGGGGTCACCTTTTTCAGGGTGCTGGCCTGGGTGCAGCCCGCGAGCACCTCCTTGTTGTAGCCCTCCCAAGCATCGGAGCTGGAAGCCTGCACTTGAACGGCGAAAGCGGTCAGACACAGCAAGGTCAGCGAGGTGATATTCATGGTTCGGTGCATCCCGCAAGTTCAAGTTATTGTCTGGAATTTGAGCGATCCGAGCAGGATAGGTTCCCGGCAGGCCCGGCTGCACATCCAATAATTGACTCAATCCATGATCCACACTTGGTGATCCCCAAAACCTGAGGTTCAATACCCCCTTAGCCCGCAAAGGACACATGTACATGGCAACGCCAAACAAACAGCAAAAGCACGCGCAGCGGGCCAAGACCAAAGCCAAGCAGAACCGCGTCGGCAAACCGGCCAAGGCGTCGGCTGGCGCACTGATCGACAATCCGTTCGATGACGTGAAGATCGACCTGAGCACGTTCAACTTCCAGGACATCCTCGACAACGGCTTTGACCCGGCCGATTACGACGACCTGTTCCAGGCCATGAAAGTAGCCGAAACCGTCAACCTGCAGACCATGTGCACGGTGTTCCTGCAATATCCGGTACTGGAGCTGGTGATCTCGGAAGAGGAAGAAGAGCCTGCTACCGACTTCCTGATGGGCCTGCTGATCGAATACCGCATCGCCATCCATGGCGACGATGAAGACAGCGCCGTGGCCTGGATCGAGACCCCGACCTTCCAGAAAGCCTACGTCGAAGCTTCCCGCCTGCTGATGGAGCGCAACGCCCGGAGCACGCACTGACAGCACTGCTGCTCGAACCTGTCAGCCGGGCGTTCACCGAGCCCGCTGCTGACGGTTACCTGCTGGGCGGTTTTGAATGGCGCCAACCCACGCCGGACACCACCCGTGCCGTGGTCATCATCAACGCCGCCACCTCAGTGCGCTGCCAGTACTACTCCCGTTTTGCCGAATACCTGTTCAGCCATGGCCTGGACGTGATGCTGTTCGACTATCGCGGCATCGGCGCTTCACGGGCCGGTTCGCTGCGCGGTTTTGAGGCCACATGGTCGGACTGGGGCGCACTGGACGCTCAGGCGCTCCTCAAGCGCGCACAGCGCGAATATCCCGGCCAGCCGATCGACGTGGTCGGCCACAGCTTTGGCGGCTGTGCTGCGGGGCTGGCGGCTTCCGGGACGGCCATTCGCCATCTGGTGACCGTGGGCGCGCAATTTGCGCATTGGCGCGACTACGCGCCTGCACAGCGCTGGCAAATGCTCGCCAAATGGCACGGGGTCATGCCATTGCTGACTCGCGTATGCGGTTATTTCCCCGGCAAGCGCATGGGCTGGCTCGAAGACACCCCCGCAGGTGTGGTCAAGGACTGGGGCGCTTTCAGTACGCGCTACGAGAAGCTCCCCAGCGCACGCCACCTTACGGCCCTGCCATTTTCATCAGTGACCGCCAAAACCCTCGCTATCAGCCTTAGCGACGATCCTTTCGGCACCGTGGCCGCCATCGAACGCCTGCTAAGCCACTTCAGCGCCAGCCCGCGTACGCATCTACGGATAAAACCTGAAGAAATTGGCGAAACCTCGATCGGCCATTTCGCGTTTTTCCACAG
Organism: Pseudomonas deceptionensis; assembly: GCF_900106095.1. Classification (NCBI taxonomy): domain Bacteria; kingdom Pseudomonadati; phylum Pseudomonadota; class Gammaproteobacteria; order Pseudomonadales; family Pseudomonadaceae; genus Pseudomonas; species Pseudomonas deceptionensis. The sequence goes on from NZ_FNUD01000002.1 coordinate 699,919, forward strand.
CCGCTTTCAAACCACCTTGTGGCCGATTGCTTTGCAATGGCTGCAAGCGGGGGAATTGGCGCTGGATGTGCCGGGGCGAGTGATCAGCAGCAAGCCCTGATAACCCCCGGTCTCACACACGACAATTGAACTGAACCCGGGCACGTCAGCGGACGGTACAGCCTTCAGGCTTGTACACCCGCGCACCCGACGGCGGGTTATTCGCCGGCCGCCGCGGGCGCGCCAGCAATTCTCCGCCGCAGTTAGGGCAAAGCCCTCCCAGCTTCTGCTCCACGCAAGTCGCGCAAAAGGTGCACTCAAACGAGCAAATCCGGGCCTGAGAGGTGTCTGGTGGCAGGTCGCAATCACAGCATTCGCAATTGGGGCGTAATTCGAGCATGGGCACCTCATTGGCAACAGGAAAACTTTCCTCCACTGCATTTAAGACGCTTCCCACAAAAAACCAACCGCTAATTTACGGACTGCCATGCTGTGGCCTTGGGACAGATCAAAATCCCACGACCAAATTGAATGCGCACAGACGCCATCGCCGGCAAGCTGGCCCCCACGTGCAGGGGACGGCTTGCCGGCGATGGCTTCGGTGCGATTCAGCAGAAAAACCGCCAGGTGATCATCAACTGAAAGCGTTGATAAACCAGGTGATCATCGGGATGGCCACAATGTCGATCAGCACGGCGCCGCACAGCGGCACGATGATGAAGGCTTTGTAAGAGAACACTTTGTAGTGGTCACAAATAGCGCCCATGTTGGCCACGGCATTGGGCGTCGCGCCCAGCCCGTGACCCATGAAGCCGGCGCACAAAACTGCCGCGTCGTAGTTACGGCCAAACAGACGGAACAGGACGAACACGCACAGCAAAATCATGATCACCACCTGCACCACCAGGATCACCAGCAGCGGCAAGCCGAGCTTCTCCAGCTCCCAAAACTTCAAGCTCATCATTGCCATGGTCAGGAACATGCCCAGACACACATCGCCAATAGTGCTGACGGCATGGTCGGGCATCTCGATAACCTGGGCACGGTCATTGAGGTTGCGCAGGATGATCGCGACGAACATGGCGCCCACATAGCTCGGCAACACGATGCCCAGATGCTGTTGCAAGCTGGAGCCCAGCCAGAACCCCAGCACCATGATCACCACAATGCAGGTCAACAAGCGCAACAAAGTGGCTGCGTCCAGCGCGGACGGCGGCGTGTGGACCACGTCTTCAAACGCCTTGAGGCTGCCAACGGCTTCGGCCTTGACCACAAGTTTGTTGCGCTCGATCAACCAGCGCGCCAGCGGGCTACCCAGCAAGCCGCCTGCCACCATGCCAAAGGTTGCAGCGGCCAGCGCTGCAGTGGTCGCACCTACCGCGCCGAGGTTTTCAGCAATCGGCCCGAAGGCTGCCGCCGCACCAAAACCGCCTTCCAGTGACACCGCGCCGGCCATGATCCCCAGCAACGGGTCGATGCCCAGCAGCTTGGCGACACTGACACCCACCACGTTTTGCACCAACGCCAGGCCCCAGCACGCACCCAGGTAGATAAACAGCAATTTGCCGCCCTTGCGCAGCAAGCCCAGGCTGCCGCCCAAGCCGACAGTGGTGAAAAACGCCACCATCAGCGGGGTTTGCAGGCTGGTGTCGAGGGTCAGGTTGAGCAGTTGCTGATCACGTAACAGCCAGATCACCAAGGCAAAACCAAAACCACCAATCACCGGTGCAGGAACACACAGTTGACGCAGCCAGTAGCTACGTTTTTTCAGTTGGGCACCCAGGCCCAGCAGGAGCAACGCGAGAGCAAGGGTGCTCAGCGCATCCAGTTCGAATGTCAGCATGGCGAATTTCTCTTTTTCTTATGATTCAACAAGCGGTTTCAGGGATTTACGGAAAAACTTAATCAATCAGGCTGGCGAGCAGACGCGCGCCAATGCGGGCGGTTCGGTTGTCGATATCCAGGCCGGGGTTGAGCTCGGCGATGTCGGCCATGCGCAATTTGCCGCTGGCCTTGGCGTGGCGTACCAGATGCTCGACGATCTGCATGTCCACACCATGGGCCGACGGCGCACTGACACCGGGCGCCTGGCTGGCGGGCAGGACATCAAGGCAGATGGTCATGTAGAGGTGATCGACGTCTTGCAAGAAATCATCGATCAACGCTTCGCAGGCGGGTATGTCCCAGCTGTTCATTTGCCGGTCGAGGCGGTAACGCACATTCAGTCGCTGCGCCTGCTCAAACAGCGCCTGGGTGTTGTTCAGTTGGCTGACACCCAGACAGCAATAGGTGAACGGCATCTGCGCGCGCTGGCAGTACTCGGCTATCTGGCGAAAAGGGGTGCCCGAACTGCTCTGTTCACCATGGCGCAGATCAAAGTGGGCATCAAAGTTGAGAACGCCGATCCGCGCATGCGGGGTGGCCTGGCGCAGGTGATCGGCAAGACCGCTAAAGCTGGCAAAAGCGATTTCATGGCCGCCACCCAGCCCCAACGGCAAATGGCCCTGGTCGAGCAGATAGCTGACGTGGTGAGCGTAAATCTGCTGCGCGCCTTCAAGGTTGCTGTCGGTGCAGCTCACATCGCCCGCGTCATACAACGGCGCCCGACCGTGCCACGCCAGGTTGGCCAACGCCGTGCGCAGTGCTGGCGGGCCAAGACGGGCGCCGGTGCGTCCTTGATTACGTTTGACCCCTTCATCACAGGCCAGTCCAATCAGTGCCGCACCTGCAGGCTGATCCTCGCAGAAGGGCTTGACCCATTGATGCCAGCGCAGCGCGCCCTGCCCTTCGCCAGCGTCGATACGACCTGTCCACAGGGGCATGTCAGAAACAACAGTCATGCTTGAAACTCCAGTCAAATTCAGTCGAGCCGGGCGCTCAGGCGCAGGGCCACGTCCTGGGTCCAGCGGATCAGGCGTTCACTGCGGGTGTGCGCCCGGGAGGCGGGAGCCATGAGGCTGATGGCGCCTTGCAGGCGATTGCGGCTGTCGAGCAACGGCGCGCTGATACCCCAAATGCCGTCGTCGATCTCACTCACGCTCACGGCATAACCGGCAGCGCGGATCTCGGCAAAACTGCGCTGGTACGTGGCGACTTGCTCGCTTTCGACGCCTTGCGCCAAAAGAGCCGACAGGCTTTGCGCCTCATCCATGTAGGCCAACAGCACCCTCGCAGACGCGCCGACCAACAGCGGCTGGGCCAGCCCTTTTTGGTAGCAGCAACGCAGCGGCTGCGGGCTGTCGACCAGCTCGATGCAAATCGCCTGGCCATTGCTGGGCACCATCAGCGCCACGCTTTCCTGGCTTTGCTCGGCCAGGCGCTTGAGTTCCGGCTTGGCGAGGGTCACCAACACGGCTTCGCGGTCGAATTTCTTGGCCAGTTGCAAACAGGTTGGCCCCGGCAAATAGCGACCCTGACCGTTCTCTTCGGCAAGCCCCCAGCGCAGCAGGGTCTTGAGATGGCGATAGGTGCTGCTGAGCGGCTGAGACAGTTGCTCGGACAGTTCTTTGGCGGAGATCGCCTCGCCGGATTGCCCCAGAGTGACGAGGATTTGCAGCAAGCGATCAGTGGGCGTGTTGTAGTTCATATCGGCCTCATGCTCTTGCGGGCATGGTGCACCGAGTTTCCCATTAGCTGAAACTCGATTCCCACTGAGTGGGAAAAAACCCGCAGATAACGATCAGCGGTCGCTAATTCGCGTTCTTTGACCCACAAAAAAGGCCGCCATCCCTGAGGATGGCGGCCTTGATTGTGGACTCAACAGTGAAAGCCTTCCTGGCCTCAGCTGAGTACCGGTGCCCCCAACTTCTCGATACGTCGACGGCGTGCCACAAGCAAGCCAGCCGACACCACCAGAATGCTCAGCAAACCGGTGGCCATGATTTCAACGCGGTGCGCTTCCTGGAACAGCATGAGCGTCAAAATGGCCACGATGAAGACGATCACCGCCCAGGTCAGGCCCGGGAACAGCCACATTTTGAACGAGATTTCCTCACCCAGTGCCGTACGTTTTTGACGCATGCGCAGCTGCGATATGGCAATCACCAGGTACACCAGCAACGCAATGGCGCCAGAGCTGGCCAGCAGGAATTCGAACACGGCAGCCGGGGCCACGTAGTTGGCAAATACCGCTACAAAGGCTGCGCCGGTGGACATCATCACTGCCCAGTAAGGCGTGCCCGCAGCGTTGGTGCGCTTGGCCGCAGCCGGTGCGTCACCGCGCTTGCTCAGGGAGTACAGCATCCGCGAGGAGGTGTAGAGCGCCGAGTTCAGGCAGCTGGTGACCGCGATCAATACCACGATATCCACGATCAGCTTGGCATTCGGGATGCCCATGCGATCGAGTACTGTCTGGTAGGAACCGAACTGGGCCAGGCCCGGGTCGTTCCACGGCACCAGGGCCACAACGATGAAGATCGATACCAGGTAGAACAAGCCAATGCGCCAGATCACCGAGTTGGTGGCCTTGGTGATCTGTTTGCTTGGGTCTTTGGATTCCGCCGCCGCGATGGTGACGATTTCAGTGCCCATAAACGAGAACATGGTGGTCAGCATGGCGGCCAGTACGGCGCCCATGCCGTTCGGCATAAAGCCAATGGTGTCGACCAGGTGCGAGACGCCGCTGACCTGACTGGTAGGCAGGAAGCCGAAAATCGCCAGCACACCGAGGATAATGAAGCCAATGATCGCCAGTACCTTGACCAGCGCAAACCAGAACTCGAACTCGCCGTAGTTCTTGACGCTAAACAGGTTGGTGGCCGTCAGCAACAGGGTGATGACCAGGGTGAACACCCAGATCGCCGTGCCGGGGAACCAGGCATGCAAGATGGTGCCGGCCGCGACAGCTTCCAGCGGGATAACCAGCACCCAGAACCACCAGTACAGCCAGCCGATGGTGAAGCCGGCCCAATGCCCGATGGCACGGTCGGCGTAAGTGGAGAACGAACCGGTGTCAGGGGATGCGACGGCCATTTCGGCCAGCATGCGCATCACCAACACCACCAGCGTACCGGCTGCCGCGTAAGCCAGCAGTACCGCGGGACCCGCTTGCGCAATCGCGTGTCCGGAGCCGACAAACAAGCCGGCACCGATGACCCCGGCAATCGACAGCATGGTGACATGCCGTGGCTTGAGCCCTTGCTCCAGGCCATTAGAGGTTTGCGTATTGCTCATTGGGACTACCTTTGCAGTGAAAGCCATTCCGAGCGCCGCGCTTGATTACCTTCTCGTAAAAAGTAACCTACGGGGCGTTTAGAATTATTTACGCAATAAATGAGCCAGAATGTGACAAGTGCACGGTTTGCGCGGGCTGCAACGATTCATCGCGCTCGCTGCAACCCATTGAGAGTAATGGCTTTTTGCCAATTCGTTACCGTAACACTCAGTTACATGGCTTGCGACGCACCAAAAATACACAAAATTGCCCATATAGCCCAAAAGCGGTGCGCATCTTTGACCTTTAGTAGGTTCGCGCTTCCAACACCGGGCCAAAACTGGCACCATCGCGACCTTTTTTACGCGACACCTGTCTGGCCAAACGGCGAAACAAGGGGTCGGTTGTTGTCGGCGCGACAGTCTGCTGTAGCGATGCGACACATGACCACCCCCTCGCTTTTTTGTGCCGTCAGGGCGGTTGGTTGCCACTGCGACCCTATGCTAGCTTGGCCATCGCCAGGAAGGCCGCCCAACAGCAGGGTCGCACCCGAACACAATGAGGAACGCACATGGCTTTGGCCACGCCCGCGCTTGAAATCCGCAACTTGCACAAACGCTACGGCGAGCTTGAGGTACTTAAAGGTATCTCGCTGACCGCACGCGACGGCGACGTGATCTCGATCCTGGGTTCTTCCGGTTCCGGCAAGTCCACCCTGTTGCGCTGCATCAACCTGCTGGAAAACCCCCACGAAGGCCAGATCGTGGTCGCCGGGGAAGAGCTCAAACTCAAGAAAGCCAAAAATGGCGAACTGGTCGCGGCCGATGGCAAGCAGATCAATCGCATGCGCAGTGAACTGGGTTTTGTGTTTCAAAACTTTAACCTGTGGCCGCACATGACCATCCTCGACAACATCATCGAGGCACCGCGTCGGGTACTGGGGCAAAGCAAGGCCGAGGCGATCGAAGTGGCCGAAGCATTGCTGGCCAAGGTTGGCATTGCCGAAAAGCGCCACGCCTATCCATCCGAGTTGTCTGGCGGTCAGCAACAGCGCGCTGCGATTGCCCGCACCCTGGCCATGCAACCCAAAGTCATTCTGTTCGACGAGCCGACATCGGCACTTGACCCGGAAATGGTTCAAGAAGTACTTAGTGTGATCCGCGCACTCGCCGAAGAAGGTCGCACTATGCTGCTGGTCACCCATGAGATGGGCTTTGCCCGTCAGGTGTCCACCGAAGTCGTATTTTTGCACCAAGGCCTGATCGAAGAGCAAGGGTCGCCAGAACAGGTGTTCGACAACCCGGTTTCGGCGCGTTGTAAACAATTCATGTCCAGCAACCGCTAACGGAGCAATACGAATGCAGAACTATAAAAAGCTTCTCCTGGCCGCTGCCGCCACACTGGTTTTCAGCGCCAATGCCTTGGCTGTTGATAAATACAAAGTGGGCATTGAAGGTGCTTACCCACCGTTCAATAACAAAAACGCCAGTGGTGAAGTCGTCGGCTTCGACCCGGACATCGCCATGGCCCTGTGCGCCAAGATGAAAGCCGAGTGCGAGATTGTCACTTCCGATTGGGACGGCATCATCCCGGCGCTTAACGCCAAAAAGTACGATTTCATCGTGTCGTCGCTGTCGATCACTGACGAGCGCAAGCAAGCGGTCGATTTCACCGACCCGTACTACTCCAACAAGCAGCAGTTCATTGCTCCGAAAAAAGTCGATTTCAAAACCGACCTCGCTTCGCTCAAGGGCAAGGCCCTGGGCACCCAGCGTTCAACCCAGGCCGCAACCTGGCTGGATGACAACCTGGGCACAGACGCGACCATCTCCTTGTATGACACCCAGGAAAACGCCTACCTCGACCTGACTTCGGGCCGTGTTGATGCGCTGCTGGCTGACAAGTACGCCAACTACGACTGGCTCAAAAGCCCGGCTGGCCAGGCTTACGAGTTCAAGGGTGAACCGGTCAACGAAGACGACAAGGTCGGCATCGCCCTGCGTAAAGGCGACAACGCACTGCGCGCCAAGCTGAACCTGGCCCTCAAGGAAATCGTTGAAGACGGCACCTACAAGAAGATCAACGACAAGTACTTCCCGTTCAGCATCTACTGACCTGCCTGACCGGTGCGCCTGCGGGCGCACCGGTCCCTAGCAAAGCCTGCCTACCCCATGACTATCGATCTATACGGATTCGGCCCGGCGCTTGCCGCTGGCGCGCTGATGACCGTCAAACTGGCACTCACTGCGCTGTGTCTGGGCCTGGTGCTCGGATTGCTCGGTGCCTTGGCCAAAACATCCCCCTACAAACCGCTTAGATGGTTGGGCGGCGCCTATTCGACCCTGGTTCGCGGCGTTCCCGAACTGCTCTGGGTGCTGCTGATTTACTTCGGCAGCGTGAATCTGGTGCGCGCCATCGGCGAATACATCGGCATGCCCGAACTCACCCTCAGCGCCTTCGCGGCGGGTGTGATCGCTTTGGGCCTGTGCTTTGGTGCCTATGCCACTGAAGTGTTTCGTGGCGCCATCCTGGCCATCCCCAAAGGCCACCGCGAAGCGGGCATGGCGCTGGGCTTGTCCAAACCACGGATCTTCACCCGGCTGGTTTTGCCGCAAATGTGGCGTATCGCCCTGCCCGGCCTGGGAAACCTGTTCATGATCCTGATGAAAGACACCGCACTGGTGTCAGTAATCGGTTTGGAAGAAATCATGCGTCAGGCGCAAAACGCTGTGACCTTCGCCAAACACCCGTTCACCTTCTACATGGTGGCTGCCGTGATGTACCTAGGCCTGACCGTACTGGCCATGGGCACCATGCACGTGCTTGAAAAACGCGCAGCGCGCGGCTTCGTGAGGAGGACGTAATGGAGTGGGAAGTAATCCTCAAGTGGCTGCCCAAGCTGATGCAGGGCGCGACCCTGACCCTGGAGCTGACCGCCATTTCGGTCATCGCCGGTCTGATCGTGGCCATCCCGCTGGGCATCGCCCGCTCATCCAAACTTTGGTATGTGCGCTCGCTGCCTTATGCCTACATCTTTTTCTTCCGTGGTACGCCGCTGCTGATCCAGCTGTTTCTGGTCTATTACGGCCTGGCCCAGTTCGATGTGGTGCGTGAAAGCGCGTTGTGGCCTTACCTGCGCAGCCCGTTCTGGTGCGCGATCATCACCATGACCCTGCACACCGCCGCCTACATCGCCGAGATCCTGCGTGGCGCGATCCAGGCCATACCACCCGGTGAAATCGAGGCGGCCCGTGCCCTGGGCATGTCGCGCTTCAAAACCCTGGTGCACATCGTCATGCCACGCGCCACGCGCATCGGCCTGCCGGCGTACAGCAACGAAGTGATCCTGATGCTCAAGGCCAGCTCGCTGGCGAGTACCGTGACCCTGCTGGAACTGACCGGCATGACCCGCACCATCATTGCTCGCAACTACCTGACGGTGGACATGTTCCTGACCGCAGGCGCGATTTATCTGGTGATGTCGTTTGTGCTGATCCAGGGGTTCAAGCTGCTGGAGCGCTGGTTGCGCGTCGATGCCTGCCAAGGCCGTTAACCATGGGGGCGAGCCGCTGCTCGCCCGCTTTGAGGCGCTGGACAGCTTTTTGCGTGACCACCAGCACCTGTGGCGCCCACGGCCTTTCACTCACCTGAACATGCCGTGGGAAGCGCAACACCCCGAACTGGCGCAGTGGTTGCGCCAGCGTTCGTTGCAAGATGCCGAAGCCAGCCACAACCACCCCCAACACGTGCCCGCCCCCGCGCCGTTCCCTGAACTGGCGGCGACTTCCCTCGCCCTGAGTACAGTCGACCGGCTGCCGACACAGGCCCTTGCGCCTGCGAACCCGCGCTTGCAGGTGGACGTGCCGGGGCGTAAATGGCAACAAATTGAAGCCTTCGCCCAGAGCCTGACCTTCACGCAAACACCCGCCCACTGGCTGGACTGGTGCTCGGGCAAAGGTCATTTGGGTCGTCGCCTGTTAAGCGCCGGGCAGCAACTGACGTGCCTGGAATATGACCCGGCATTGATCGAGTCAGGCCAGCACCTCAGCCAGCGCCATCACCTGGCGGTGCGTCATGTGCAACAGGATGTGCTCGCGCCCGAAGCGGCCTTGCAGCTCACGCCCGGGATGACACCCGTGGCGCTGCATGCCTGTGGCGATTTACATGTGCGCCTGCTGCAACTGGCCAGCGCGGCGGGCTGTGGACAACTTGCCGTCTCGCCCTGCTGCTACAACCGCATCAGCGCGCCGCACTATCAGCCGTTATCCACAGCCGCCAAAGCTTCACCCTTGCAGCTGTCGCTGGAAGACCTGAGCCTGCCCATGAGCGAAACCGTGACCGCCGGCAACCGTGTACGACGCCAGCGCGACGAATCAATGGCACGGCGTTTGGGCTTTGATGTGTGGCAACGCCAGCGCCGTCAGTGTGATGAGTACTTATCCACACCCTCGTTGCCCGGCACCTGGCTGAACAAGCCGTTTGCCGAGTACTGCGCGGATCTGGCGGCGCTGAAGAACTTATCCACAAGCGGCGACGAAGACTGGCCTGCGCTTGAGGCCGCAGGCTGGGAGCGACTGGCACAGGTGCGCAATCTGGAGTTGGTGCGCGGGCTTTTCCGTCGCCCGCTGGAGTTGTGGCTGGTGCTGGATCGAGCGCTGTACCTGAAGGAAAACGGCTATGAAGTACAGGTCGGCGAGTTCTGCGACAGCCAGCTGACGCCCCGTAATTTGATGGTGCTTGCGCAGCGGTCTGCAGAGCCTTTGTAGTCGCTGCCGAGGAACGAAGGCTGCGAGCTTTTAATCTGAAAGAGCTCGCAGCCTTCGTTCCTCGGCAGCGACTACGGGTTTTTGACAGGCCTACGAACCGCGGTACGTCGAGAAGCCGTACGGACTGAGCAGCAGCGGAATGTGGTAATGCTGATCGGCGTTTTTCACTTCAAAAATTACCGGGATCTCCGGGAAGAACGTCTCGCGGCCAGCTTTCTTGAAGTACTCACCGGTTTTAAACACCACTCGATATTCACCCGCCTCAAACGCTTGCTTGGCCGGGAACAGTTCGCCGATGCGCCCCTGCTCATTGGTCACCCCCTGCGCCAGCGGCTGCCAGTCTTTACCTACGTGTTTTTCCAGGGTCACGTTGACGCCCGGTGACGGCAGGCCGTTTTCAAGGTTGAGCACATGCACACTCAACGGGTTGCCAGCCGCCAGCGCCAGGCTCGACACAGCGCTCAGGCTCAAAGCCGCCAACGTGATTCGCAAAGATTTCATCGGTCATCCTCTAATAATGGTTAAAAAACAATCAACTCAGCGTTGAGTCGTCAGGCCAATCTGTTGCGCCGCCTTGATCGCGCAAGCTTCGTCCTGCTCTGCGCCGCCTGCTCCCGCCACGCCAATGGCACCCACCAGTTCGCCCTCGGCAAACAACGGCACACCCCCTCCCAGCAGCAACAGCTCGGCAATGGAATTGAGGTTGCTCGCCTCAGGATTGCTGCGCGCGCGCTCGGCAAACAAACGGGTCGGGGTTTTGGTCGACAACGCGGTGTAGGCTTTGCGCTGGCTGGCCAGCAGGTTGTGCGGGCCAACACTCTCCGGGCGCATCGCCATCAACACGTTGCCACCACGGTCCAGCACGCTCAGCGCACCTGTGCAGTGCTTGATGGCCGCATCGGCCAACTGGCGGGCGGTGGCCAGATCCAGATCGGCATGACGCACCAGATTCGGGGCTGCCTGGGCCGCGCTGGCAACGCCAACGGCAGTCCACAACAACAAGGTTTTCAGCATCATTGGCTAGCTCCTGTACGAATGCGCCCACCTTAACCAGCGACCCTCGTCAGAACCCCGTCAGTTGCATTACAAGTTTGTAATAGGCAACACACCCGAAGGCGCCTAGCCTGTGCAGACGATTGATCGAGGTGTGAGATGCGTTTGTTAGTGGTTGAAGACGAAGCCAAGACGGCAGATTTCCTGGCCAAGGGCCTTAAAGAGTCAGGCTTTGCGGTGGATGTGGCGCTGAACGGGCTGGACGGTCGTTACTTTGTCGAGCAACAGGAATACGACCTGATCATCCTCGACGTGATGCTGCCGGGGCTCAATGGCTGGCAATTACTGCAACTGATTCGCCAGCGCGGCGCCACGCCGGTGCTGTTTTTGACCGCCCGGGATGCCATCGAAGACCGCGTGCGCGGCCTCGAACTGGGTGCTGACGATTACCTGCTCAAGCCTTTTGCCTTTGCCGAACTGCTCGCCCGGGTCCGCACCTTGCTGCGCCGTGGCCCCATGCGCGAGGCCGAGTCATATGCCATCGCCGATCTTGAAATCGACGTGCTGCGCCGCCGCGTCAGCCGGGGCGGCCAGCGCATCAGCCTGACCAACAAGGAGTTCTCGCTCCTGCAACTGCTGGCCAGCCGGCAGGGCGAAGTCTTGTCCCGCACTTTGATCGCTTCGCAGGTCTGGAACCTCAACTTCGACAGCGACACCAATATGGTCGAAGTCGCCGTGCGCCGATTGCGCGCCAAGGTCGACGATCCCTTTATGCCCAAACTTATCCACACCGTGCGCGGCGTCGGGTATCAGCTGGAAGCACCCGATGAGTAAATCCATCGCCTGGCGCCTGGCGCTGGCGATTGCCCTGACCTGCGCATTGGTGCTGAGTGTGATCGGGGTGTTTCTGTATCGCTCACTGGCCTCGGAACTGGCGTTTCGTGACGATCAGGCGCTGCTGGGGCGCCTTGAGCAGGTACGCGCCCTGCTACATGACAGCGACAGCCTCGAAGCCCTGCAGGAACGCCCGCGTTTGTATCAAAACATGCTGGGCAACCTGGACAGCGTGTTGCTGGTCAACCGCGAGGACGGCAGCCCGTTAATTGCCATCAACCCCCATCAACAAGCCTTGGCGCATGTGCAGCCCATTGCCCAAGCACAAGCGCCCCGGCGCTCAGATATCAAAACGGCAGACGCGACCGTGTTGCTGGCCGGTATGGCCCAGGGCCCTGCAGGGGAAACCTTGAGCGTAACCGTGGGCAAGCGTCTTGATGAGCGTGAGCAAATGCTCGCCAGCTATCGCATGCGTTTATATGGTGCTGTGGGATTGGGTGCACTGATGGCTTTCGGGCTTGGCCTGCTGCTGTTGCGTCGCGGCCTCACGCCTTTGCGCGAACTGGCCCACGCCATGGCTGGCATCGACCCACGCAGCCTCGATCAACGCATGGCCGCTGACAACGTACCGGCCGAACTCAAAGAGCCCGTGCAGGCACTCAACGCCATGCTCGCGCGGCTCGAAGACAGCTTTGCACGGCTGTCGCAATTCTCCGCCGACCTGGCCCATGAGATTCGTACCCCGTTGCACAACTTGCTGGGCAGCAACAGCCTGGCACTGAACCAGTCACGCAGCCCGGCCGAGTACCAGGAGGTACTGGCGTCGAATATCGAAGAATACGAACGGCTCAATCGCATGGCAGAAAACCTGATGTTTCTCGCCCGCGCCGAACACGGCCAGCGCCCGTTACAGCTGCAAGTGCTGGATCTTCGAGAGGTGGGTGACGGGCTGTGTGATTACTTCGAGGCGTTGGCCGAGGATCGTCAGTTGCAGCTGGATAATCAGCTCAGCGGGCCGCTGATGGCTGACCAGCAACTGCTGCAACGGGCACTGGGCAATCTGCTGGCCAATGCCGTGCGCCATGCCCAGCCCGGTTCGACCGTGCGCTTGCTGCGTCGCGACGATGCCGAGTATTGCTGGACAGGTGTGCATAACCTTGGCCCCGCCATTGATCCGCAACATATCGACAAACTGTTCGACCGCTTTTACCGGGTAGACCCGTCACGGGCACAACCGGGTGACTCTGGCGGCCTGGGCCTGGCGATTGTGCATTCGATCATGCAACTGCATGGCGGCCAGGTGCGGGTGGTGAGCGACGCCAGCGGCACGCTGTTTGAGCTGGGATTTGCCCGCGATCATCGGTAACCCGCTGCCGCAGGCTAAGAATGCTGTCTACGCCACGACGGGTAAAGACGGATTCATACTGGACGTTATCGGCACCCGGTCGGCCAATTCGGCCAAATTTCGAGTCACGGTCGAGCACTTGCGCCAGTACTTCAGCGAGCTGCGGCGCGAATCGTGAAAATAGTCTGTTATCAGGGGTTTACAAGCTCAAACATCCGGGTATACTCGTCGCCCATAACGCCGGTATAGCTCAGTTGGTAGAGCAACTGACTTGTAATCAGTAGGTCCCGAGTTCGACTCTTGGTGCCGGCACCATACGCAACACCGAAAGAGGCTCACCGCAAGGTGGGCCTTTTTTGTTTCCGGGATTTGGAAGGCTCGCAAAAAGCGTTCTCCCGCTATCAAAGACTCCAAACACTCAGCTCGCGCAAAGCAGCTGCGGCTAGAAAACCCCCTTGCATAAACACTCTGCCATCACAATAATGCGACTGATTACCAATTACACCTTGGTGACATCATTATGTCGGCGCTCGATCATTCAGTTCTGCATCGGTTGTACAGCGAACACAACGGTTGGCTAAAGGGCTGGTTACGAGCCCGACTGGGCAATACGGCGGATGCGTGCGACCTGGCTCAAGACACGTTTCTGCGGGTTATGACCGCACGCCACGATGCTCCAATCCGTGAGCCAAGAAGTTATCTGAGTGCCATTGCCCGTGCGCTTTTGATCGACAAGGTCCGCCGTCGAACCATTGAGCAGGCTTACTTGCAAGCGTTGGCCTTGAGGCCTGAACCCGTGGATATTTCGCCGGAGATACGCCTGTCGATCATCGAAACGCTGATTTCGATCGACTGCATGCTCGATGAACTCGGTACCAGGACTCGGGAGATTTTCCTGGCGGTGCAGCTTGAAGGCCTGAGCTACGTTACCGCGGCTGAGCGTTTCGGTGTGTCGGTCACCACAGTCAAAAATCATTTGATCCGCGCCATGACCCGCTGCCTGTTGCTGGTCGAGAATTGATGCCCTCCTCCCCGGACTTCAAGACGCTTGAAGCCGCCGCCACCTGGTACGTGCAACTCAATGACGGCGCTGTCAGCGAGGCGCGGACACGGGCCTGGCAGACGTGGGTCAAGGCCTGCCCACAGCACGCGGCGGCCTGGGCCCGCGTGGAAAAATTTCAACGCCAATGGGCAACGATCCCGCCAAAAGCAGCCCTGCGCAGCCTTGATGCTGCGAACGCTCAACGCCGTGACGTGCTGAAAATTCTGGCCATGTTGCTGGCCGTTGGCAGCGGTACATGGCTGGCGGCTGAGCAAGTTCCGTATCGCACGATGCTCGCCGGGGAACGTACCGGCATCCGTGAGCGGCGCTCGCTGCGTCTGGACGATGGCTCACATCTGGAACTGAACGCTGGCACGGCGCTGGATATCCACTTCGACTCAAAACAGCGGCTGATCCGCCTGCACCGTGGCGAAATTCTTGTTCAGACCGCCAAGGACCCTGACCAGCGCCCGTTTATCGTGCACACCGGGAATGGCAGCGTACGTGCCCTCGGCACCCGGTTCAGCGTGCGTCAATTGCCTGAGCACACGCGGGTCGGTGTGCTGCAATCGGCTGTTGAAATACGGCCCCTCGGGCACGTTGACCGGCCCATGCGCCTGGAAGCCGGGCAACAAGTCACTTTCGATCGCGATAACGTCGATGACGTTCAGCCTCTGCCTTCGGGTTCAACTGCCTGGGTGCAGGGGATGTTGAGCGTGGACGACTGGCGGTTGGGCGACTTTATCGAGGAGTTGGGGCGCTATCGCCCAGGGGTACTGCGCTGTGCAACATCGGTTCAGAACCTGAGTATTTCAGGGGCTTTTCGTCTCGATGACACCGAGACAGTACTGGAGAACCTGGGTAAATCCTTACCGGTGAAGGTTCGTTACCTGACCCGTTACTGGGCCAGTATCGAACCGGCATAAGCACACGCACAAAATGTGGCCCTTAACCTTGCTGATTTTGATTCTCATCCGTCAATGACATAAGCCGCGATCGCAGCGAGTTTCTGCCATGACCACGCAAGGATCACCGAATGCCCCCGCTCCCCCTCAATGCCACCACCAAAATAACCCGCGCTGTGCGCCTGGCGGTATTTGGCGCGTCCCTCGCCAGCCTGTCCGGCCTGGCCTTGATACCCGCTCAGGCAGCTGCACAAAGCCAGACGGTTTATCAGATCGACGCTGGTCCGCTGGGCAAGGCCCTGACCCAATTCGGCGTGCAAGCGGGGGTCACGATTTCGTTCGACACTGAACAGGCCCGACACCTCAACACCGACGGGCTTGAAGGCTCATACAGCGTCGAGGAAGGCCTGGACCGCTTGCTTGCCACCAGCGGCTTGCAAGCCGAGCGCCAGAGCAACGGGGGTTACGTACTGGTCGCCAGTAACACCGAAGCCGCGCTGGAGCTGGGGGCCACTCAGGTCGTCACCAACCAGTTGGGTACCGTCACCGAAGGTACGGGCTCCTACACGCCAGGGGCCATTGCAACGGCCACCCGCCTGGTACTGACACCCCGAGAGACGCCGCAATCGATCAGCGTGATCACCCGTCAGCACATGGATGACTTCGCGCTCGACAATGTCGACGACGTGATGCGCCATACCCCGGGCATTACCGTATCGGCCTATGACACTGACCGGACCAACTACTACTCCCGCGGTTTTTCGATCAATAACTTCCAGTACGACGGCATTCCCTCCGCCGTGCGCAACGTCGCGTATTCGGCGGGCAACACCCTGAGCGACATGGCGATCTATGACCGTATCGAAGTGCTCAAGGGCGCCTCCGGTCTGCTCAGCGGGGCGGGTTCGCTGGGGGGCACCATCAACCTGGTGCGCAAGAAACCCACCCGCGATTTTCACGGCCATATCACCGCAGGCGCAGGCTCCTGGGACAACTACCGCACTGAAGTGGACCTCAGCGGCCCGTTGACCGAAACCGGCAATGTACGCGGTCGAGCGGTGGCGGCCTATCAGGACCGGCAGTCGTATATCGACCGCTACTCGAACGAGAGCTCGGTGTTCTACGGCATCCTCGAATTCGACCTGTCGCCCGACACCTTGCTGACCGTGGGCGCCGACTATCAGGACAACAAACCCCAGGGTTCTACCTGGTCGGGGAGTTTTCCGCTCTACAACTACGCGGGTGAAATCAACAGCGCCAAACGCTCGTTCAGCAACGCCACTGACTGGAGCAGCTGGCAGCAATACACCCGTACCGTCTTCGCGACCCTGGAACAGGATCTGGGCAGTGGCTGGGTGGGCAAGCTGCAACTGGACCACAAGATCAATGGCTACGATGCCCAATTGGGGGCCATCCAGTTCAACCAGCCTGCGGCGGATGGCACCGCCAAAATCAACGCACAACGCTACAAGGGCGAAACCGTCAGCGACGCGGCTGATATTTATGTCAGCGGCCCCTACGATTTTCTGGGGCGCGAGCATGAGCTGGTGCTGGGCGGTTCGATCAGTACCGCGAACTGGAAAGGCAAAGGCTATTGGGACGTGACCTTCGGCACGCCGAACATCGTCGATTACTTCAACTGGGACGGGCACCTGGCCAAACCTGACTGGGGCAGCGCCTCGCAAATCAGCGATGACACCGTGCGCCAGACAGGCATGTACGCCACCACGCGCCTGAATGTCACCGATGAACTGAAGGTCTTTCTGGGCGGGCGAGTGGTCGACTACACCCTGACCGGTACTACCAATACTTACCGCGAATCGGGGCGTTTGATTCCCTACGCCGGTATCACCTATGACCTGACCGACTACCTGACGGCATACGCCAGCTACACCGACGTGTTCATGCCCCAGGAGTTCTACAACCTGGATCGCAACAGCAAGATGCTGGACCCGGACGAGGGCGAAAACTATGAAGTCGGCCTCAAGAGCGAGTTCTTCGACGGTCGCCTGAACGCCAGCCTGGCGTATTTTGAGGTCAAGGAAAGCAATCGCCCCATCCCTGACGATGCCTGGAACAACCTGTCACCCACCCCGCCCAACTATGCCTTCAAGGGCACTGCCGCGAGAACCAAGGGTTACGAGCTGGAAGTATCCGGTGAGCTGAGCCCGGGCTGGAGCCTGCAGGCGGGGTACACCCACAAGGTGGTACGCGATGACACCGGCAAAAAGATTTCGACCTTTGAACCCGAAGATCAACTGAGTTTCTACACCATCTACAAGCTCAAGGGCGACCTGAACAAAGTCTCCGTAGGCGGTGGCGCACGCTGGCAGAGCTCGGCCTGGCAAGAGATGTACAACAGCCCCAAGGACCGGTACGAAGACTTCTCGCAAAAACCCTACTGGGTGGTGGACCTGATGACCCGCTACCAATTCACTGAAAACCTGTCGACCACGCTTAACGTCAACAACGTCTTCGACAAGTACTACTTCACCAATATCGGGTTCTATAACTCCGCGATTTATGGAGAACCACGCAACTTCATGCTGACCACCCGCTGGGATTTCTGACCCCGGCGCGTATCGAAAAAAGGCTCACCGCAAGGTGGGCCTTTTATGTTTCTGGCCCACTGACAGATGACCCCACATCATCTGTCCCGTGAAAAACCATCCTTTGTCAGCCCCGCAGCCGTGCCCTCTAATTGCCGAAAGCAAAGTGACTCCGATCACTTATTTCAACAATAAAAGCGCTTCCCGGAGCATCTCCCATGCACAGCGGTCCCACTCTATTGCTGGTGTTGTTTTGCGCCATAGCCCTGATTGTTTTTCTTATCGTCAAAGTTCGCGTCCATGCCTTTTTGGCACTGACCGCTGCAAGCTTTGTGGTGGGGATCGGGTCAGGTATGCCGTTGGTAAAAATTGCTTCTTCATATGAAGCCGGTGTCGGCGGAACTCTCGGGTTCCTGGCAACGATCATTGGCCTGGGCGGGATTCTGGGCAAGATGCTGGAAGAGTCCGGTGGCGCGGAGCGCATTGCTCAGGCGCTGTTGAGCGCGCTGGGTAAAGAACGCGCCTCGTGGGCCATGATGCTGGTCGGCTTTATCGCCGGCATTCCGGTGTTTTTCGAGGTGGGTTTCGTTCTGCTGATTCCGTTGATTTATGTGGTCGCGAAAGAAACCAAAATCAATCTGCTGTATCTGGGTGTGCCCCTGGCCGTGTCGCTGATGGCGGTCCATTGCATGTTGCCGCCCCACCCTGCCGCGATGGCGATCACCGGGATGCTGGGCGCCGATGTCGGCAAGGTGATTTTGTACGGGCTGATCGTCGCACTGCCGACCGCCATCATTGCCGGGCCGCTGTGGGTCAAGCTGGTGTGCAAGCCCCAAGCGCCAGAAGCTCAGGAAGCCTTTCTGAACGAGCATTGTGATGACAGCAAAACCCGGGACTTGCCAGGCCTTGGGGTGACGTTGTTCACCATCTTGTTGCCGCTGATCCTGATGGTCGGCAAAAGCTTCACCGCAGGCCTGCCCCATGACTCCATGGCCTTCAACGTTATTTCGTTCCTGGGCACGCCGTTGATCGCACTGTCGATTGCCGTGGTGTTCGCTTACTGGGCACTGGGTTTGCGTCGCGGTTTGTCCATGCCGGATTTGCTCGCTTACACTCAAAAAAGCTTTCCTCCGCTGGCCAGCATCCTGCTGATCATCGGCGCCGGCGGCGCATTCAACGGCATTCTGGTCGACAGTGGCGTGGGTAGCGCGCTGTCCGCCTCTTTGACGCAACTGAATATGAACCCCATCGTTCTGGCGTGGCTGGTGGCCGGCCTGATGCACTTCGCCGTCGGTTCGGCAACGGTCGCGATGATCAGCGCCGCAGGCATGGTCTTGCCTATGCTGGGTGCTCATCCAACCGTGAGCAAAGAGATCATCTGTATCGCCATCGGCGCCGGCGCCATGGGCTGGACTCACGTCACGGACTCGGCCTTCTGGGTGGTCAAGGAATACCTGGGCGTGTCACTGACCGACGCCTTGAAAACGTTCACCACCGCCACCGTGCTGGCTTCGACTGTCGCACTGGGGCTGACCCTGTTGCTGGCGAATTTTGTTTGATCCAACCCGTATTTTCAGCCTTATCGTTTAAAGGGACCCCGTCATGATTTTGGGCAGAACACTTGAAAGCTGGTACGCCAGCTACCCGCTGATTCGCGATCTGGTCGCACTGCAAGAAACCACCTGGTTCAACCCGGGCGTGGCTCCGGTTGCGCAAGCGCTTGGCGATGTAGGGCTGACCGCCGCTGATGTCGCCGATGCCAGCGCCCGACTGGCGCGGTTTGCCTCTTACCTGCGCCGTGCATTCCCTGAAACCGAGTGCAGCGCCGGTATTATCGAGTCCGACATCGTGCCCGTGGCACATCTGCAGCCACTGCTCGGCGAACGTTATGGGCAAACCCTGAACGGTGCGCTGTGGCTCAAGCGCGACAGCCATCTGCCCATTTCGGGTTCGATCAAGGCACGCGGCGGCATTTACGAGGTGCTCAAGCATGCCGAGGACCTGGCCCTGGCCGGTGGCCTGCTGACGCTCGACGATGACTACGCACTGCTGCACAGCGACAAGGCGCGGGCCTTTTTCGGGCAGTACAAAATAGCCGTCGGCTCCACCGGCAATCTGGGTATGTCGATCGGCATCATGGGCGCCGCGCTGGGCTTTGAAGTGACCGTGCATATGTCGGCAGATGCCCGGCAATGGAAGAAAGACAAACTTCGCTCCCACGGCGTGACGGTGATCGAATACGCCAGCGATTACAGCGTGGCCGTGGCTCAGGGTCGCCAGCAAGCAGAGTCCGACCCGGCCTGCCATTTCGTGGACGATGAAAACTCGGTCAACCTGTTTCTGGGTTACGCAGTGGCCGGCGAGCGCTTGAAGCAGCAATTGGCGGCGGCGCAGATCACCGTGGATGCGCAGCATCCCCTGTTCGTGTACCTGCCCTGCGGTGTGGGTGGTGCTCCCGGCGGCGTGGCCTTTGGCCTGAAGCTGGCCTTTGGTGACGCCGTACACTGCATCTTCGCCGAACCCACCCATTCGCCGTGCATGATGCTGGGCGTCTATACCGGGCTGCACGACGAAGTCAGCGTGCAGGATTTCGGTATTGATAACGTCACCGCCGCAGACGGTTTGGCCGTAGGCCGCGCTTCCGGTTTTGTCGGCAAGGCCATGCAGCGCTTGCTGGACGGTTTCTACACTGTCAGCGACGAAGAAATGTACAGCTTGCTGGCACTGATGGAACGCAGTGAAGGTCTGCGCCTTGAGCCTTCCGCGCTGGCTGGCGTACCCGGCATTGCCAGGGTTCTGGCCGATCAGCAAGGCTACCTGGCCCGCACAGGTCTGGACCAACAGGCCATGGCCAACGCCACCCATCTGGTTTGGGCAACCGGCGGCAATATGGTGCCTGCTGACGAGATGGACGCTTATCTGGCCAAGGGCCGTGAGTTGCTGGGCTGATTCAAGCACAAAGCGGATGTGGCAAGATGCACGCATTGCCACATCCCGCCACGCGCCGTAATGCTATGACCCCCTCAGTGGGAGCGAGCCTGCTCGCGAAGGTTTCAACGCGTCGCGAGCAGTATTACGCCAGAAGTCAGCCTTTGGCTTGAGGGAAACCCGCCGTGCTTAATCTTCCTCCCCGTATCAGCTCCCGGCTCAACAGCAGCCAGTTCGCCAACCTTCACACTTTTTTGGTAGCCGCCCGGCATCTGAGCTTCGCCCGTGCGGCACAAGAGCTGTGCCTGACAGCCAGCGCCGTGAGCCACCGCATCAGCCGGCTGGAAGCTGCGCTAAACATGAAACTGTTCCAGCGCCTGACCCGGCAAGTCAGCCTGACTGACGAAGGCGAGCGAATCTTCGAAATCCTCCAGAGTGCGATGGGCGAATTGTCCGAAGCGCTTGAGCAGTCATCCCAGGCAGAAATCGCCGGTTCCATTGCACTCTATGCCAGGCCCTCGGTCGCCCAATGCTGGCTGGTGCCCCGGCTGGCCGACTTTATGGAGCGGTACCCGCTGGTCTCACTGGACCTGCGAGTGGGCAATGACAATGTCGACTTTCGCACCCGCAAAATTGACCTGGCCTTGTATTACGCCAATGGCGAATTTCCCGGGCTGACGAGCCATCGATTGATGCGCGAGCAAATGGCGCCGGTGTGCAGCCCTGAATATGCAAAACGCCATCGCCTGAAGGAAAACCCGGAAAACGTGCGCCATTGCACCACCCTGCACGACTCCCTGGCCTGGGATCATGCCGCCTATGACGCCGAGTGGACCCTGTGGGCCGAGCAGCACAACCTGCTGGCGGCACTGCCCAAACGCACCTTGACCTTCGACCGCTCGGACCTCTGCGTGACGGCCGCCATGAACCACGCCGGAATCGCCATCGGGCGCCAGCAACTGGTGCAAAAGCGGGTTGATCGCGGCGAGCTGATATTGCCTTTTGGCGGTTTCAGCCGGTGCGGCCACTACGACTATTACCTGGTTCACTCACCGCTAAGCGTTGTGCCCAAGCGCTTGCAAGTGTTTATGAACTGGTTGCATGAATGTGCGCAGCAGGAGAAGACGTTTGAGTAGAAGTGCTTAAACAAAGCCGTACGATCGAACACTGCACCTGCAAAAACGCCCCGAACCAGTCGGGGCGTTTTTTGTTCAGATGTCCGGCCTGGCTGACAGGCCGGTGGCATCAGAAGATGCTGATCGGGTAATCAACAAATACACGGACTTCGTTGCCGCCAACGTTGTATTCGCTGGCGTTGTTGGAAACGCGCAACCACGAACCGCGCAGACGCACGCTCAAGTCTTTGACCGGGCCGCTTTGTACAACGTACTTGGCCTGGTTGAAGATTTCGCGCTCGGTACCACGGCCACGGTCGGAACCGTCGTCGATGTTGGTGCCGCGCACGTAGGCGATGTTGTAGGTCAGACCCGGAATACCAACGGAGCCGAAGTCGAAGCCATAACCCAACTGCCACGAACGTTCGTCCTTGGCGTTGAAGTCGGACCAGTAGGAGTTGGCCAGCAAGATGGTGTTGCCGCCATCACCCACGCCGCCTGCGTTGCGGTAGCCGCCGTACGGGTAGCCGATTTCGCCGGTGCTGCTCTGGTAAGCCAGGGTCACCGTGTGTGCGCCAAAGCCGTAGGTGGTTGCCAGGCTCCAGATCTTGTTGTCCTGGCCGTCAACTTTCAGCACGTCACGTGCGTAGTCGTCGTTGACGTGAGTGCGGTAGCCGTTGAAGTCAAACGTCAGGGACTGTTTGTCTTGCAGCGGCAGCGCGTAGGTCACGCCCACGTATTGCTTACGCAGCTCATCTTCCATCTCGGAGCCGTACAGCGAAGCCGACAGGTTGTCGGTGAACTTGTAGCTACCGCCAAACACGTTGATGCTTTTCAGGTCGCCGCTGTCGCGCGCTTCAGCACTCTTGCGCGATTCTGCGGTGAAACGACCGACGTTCAGCTCCAGGCCGTTGATCTCTTTGGAGGTCAACAGGGTGCCGGTGAAGCTTTCTGGCATCAGGCGCGAGTTGTCGTACATCAGCACCGGCAGCGCAGGCATTTGATCGCCGTACTTGAGTACGGTGTTGGACACACGCACTTTCACTGCAGCGCCAGCCTTGGCGATGTCGTCAGCCGCTTTGCCGCTGGCGCCTTGCTTGAAGAAGTCGATACCGCCCGCGCCGCTTTTGCCACGGCCGCCGTCCAGACGCAGTGCGTAAATGCCGAAAGCATCCACACCCACGCCCACGGTGCCTTGGGTGAAGCCCGAGCTGAAGGTGCCGAGGAAGCCTTGGCCCCATTCAGCTTTATCTTGCTTGCCATTTTTGTAGTCACGGCTGATGTAGGCGTTGCGCGCCAATACATTGAGGTGACTGTCTTCTACAAAACCTTTTGCGTCAGCTTGATCGTTAGCCATGGCCTGGGTAGCACTGAGTACGCCCAAAGCGAGCAGACCTATCCGTTTGTTCAACATTTTATTTTCCTTATTTCTGAATAGAGGCGCGCTGTGGGTATCAAGCTGAAACATTGAGTGGTGGTTGCTTCACATAAACAAAAAAAAACCTGCATGAAGATTCAGTGCAGGACTTTTGGATAGTCGGTGTAAGGCTTATCGCCACAGGCGTTGGCGGGAATCCTAGCTGCCGTGACGGCGAAGTGTCAATTTCGTGAAAAAATTGTTAATTGGGCGATTTATTTTTCATTTTTAGCAAACTGTTAAAAATTATTACTGGCAGCCATCCAGGCCGCAGGATGGAGCTGAACCGCTTGAGTCTTGCCCGCGCACTGCATCCAGCTGGCGCAACCAGTCACCAAAGGCTTGCGGCTTGCCCAGATACGGCCCCAGGTCGATCACTTGGTACTGACCGGACTGTTCTAAAACTACGGTCGGAAAGCCTTGCCCACCGACCCGTGACAACAACTGGCGGCTGGCCTTGAAGTGCGCCTGGGTCACCTCACCACTGACCGCAACATAAGCCGCGCGAAACCCGTCGGCCGCCAGGCCCATTTCAACCGCTATTGCCATCAGCACGTCGTCATCGGCAATCCGCCGCCCTTCTACGTAGTGCGCCGTTTGCAAACGTCCCAACAGCTCCAGCCCGCGCCCGGCCAACTGTTCAGCGGCCAGCACCGCGCTGGTCGGCGGTGCCGAATCAAACACCGCCGTGGTGTCGCGCAGCAAACCTTCAAAGTAGGCCTCACCAAACGGCTGCCCGGTGTATTGCGCGATCCGCACATCGTGCGGCATCACATAGTCACGCAGCTGCGCCGACACAGGGCGGCGCTGCGCGCCGGTCATCATCCCGCCGCCATGGGCCACCACCGGCAAAATGTCGCGGGCCTGGTCAATCAGCGGCTTGGCGCCGTAGCACCAGCCGCACAGGGGGTCGTAGATGTAATGCAGGACAGGCATGGCAGTCATGGTTTGCTCCGTATGTTCAATAAATCAGAGCGCCAGCCTAGCCTTCTGTCATACCGGGAAAAACGCCGGTATGGCTTCTAGTGTGTTTCGAGAACCGGGCGAATCAGGTGTGGCAAGGGCTGCACGGCAACGAAACAAATAGATACATATTTGCAGTCGTCATGAATGGCAATAGTTAACATTTGGTAACGACAACCATTACTATTCGCGCCCTAAAAAATATAACTCCTCCCCACCGCCCGGACACTCCTCAACCATGCTTTCCCCCCGCCGTTTAACACCCCTGAATCTGGGGTTTTGTGCCTTGCTGTACGCCGGATTTGGCAACGCTGCCACCCTACTCCCCGAGCTGTCGATCAGCGCCAGCGAGGCCGAGGCCGATGACCCGCGTGTCAAAGATGTAACCACCGCCACTCGCACTTCGACGCCTGCGCGTTATGTACCCCAAGCCATCGACTCGGTGAAGACCGCCAACCTGCTGGATTACGGGATCAACAGCATTGGCGAAGCCTTAAGCGGCATCCCCAACGTCAGCAGCACAGCCGATACCCGCTTCGACAGCCTGCGCATCCGCGGTTTTGACGCCAGCAACGACTTTTATCTGGACGGTATTCGCGACGACAGCCAATACGTGCGCGACCTGCACAACATCGAACGCATTGAAGTGCTCAAAGGTCCGGCAGCCGTACTGTATGGCCGGGGCAGCCAGGGCGGGATCATCAACCGCGTCAGCAAGATGCCGCAGTTCGGCCGCCAGTCGAGCATTCAGGCCCAGGGGGGCAGTGAGGATTTGCGCAGCCTGTACGCTGACCTCAGCACCGACCCGAGCGACACCATCAGCCTGCGCCTGAACATGGGCAATGAGGACAAAAACAGCTTTCGAGATAACGTCAGCGGTAACCGCCAACTGTTCGCGCCGTCGATGAGCTGGCAAATCACCCCGGATCTGAACTGGCTGGTGCAGTACGAATACAGCCGCTACAACCGCACCCCGGATCGCGGTATCCCGAGCATCAACGGGCGCCCTGCCGACGTCAGCCGCGGCACGTCGTACGGCGGGAAAAACGATTACATCGATGACAAAACCCAGAACCTGCGCTCACGCCTGAGTTATGAGTTGAGCGAAAACTGGCAACTGCGTCATACCCTCGGCGTGTTCAAACTCGACAGTGAGTTCGAAAACACCTACCTGACCGGCTACGACCCAAAAATCAACAAGGTCAACCGCCAGAGCTGGCAGCAGGACATGAGCACCCGCAACATTTTCAACAACGTCGAGATCGAAGGCGGCTTTGACACCTTTGGCCTTGAGCACCGCCTGCTGACCGGTCTGGAAATCGGCAGTCAGCGTCGCGACCCGAAGCTCTACAAAGCCGCGAGCGTACCCGCAGTTGATCTGTACAACCCGGACCGCACCCTGCACCCGGCCGGAGCGATGCCGATCTTCAGCGACAGCCATACCGAAGTCGAAAGCCAGGGCCTGTATGTTCAGGACCAGATTCGCCTCAACGATCAATGGCAGGTACTGGCCGGTTTGCGTTATGACCGCTTTGATATCGAATCCACCAACTACCTGAAAAAAACCGACCGTACTGAAGACCGCCAAAGCCACAGCACCAGCCCGCGCCTGGGCGTGGTCTGGACCCCGCTGGAGAACCACTCGTTTTACGCATCCTGGACCAAAACGTTCTCCCCGGTGGGCGGCGGCCTGATCGGCATCACCCCGGGGGCGGCCGGAAATACCAATGACCTGAGCCCGGAGCTGACCAAGCAGAAAGAAATCGGCGTGAAAAGCGACTGGATGGATGACCGCCTGAGCACCACGCTGGCGGTGTACGAGCTCGAACTTTATAACCGTCGCACCAAAGACCCCGATGACCCGACGATCACCCTGCTTTCCGGCCTGCAACGCTCACGCGGTATTGAGCTGACGGCCAGCGGCAAGCTCGGCGGCAACTGGTACATGCGCGGTGGCATTGGCCTGCAGGACGCAACGGTGGTCAAGGACAACAACGGCCTCGAAGGTAAACGCATCAATGGCGTAGCCAAGCACAATGGCAGCCTGTACGTGACCTGGAAACCGGAAATGGGCTGGTACGCCGAAACGGGCCTGACCCTGGTGGGGCAGCGTTATGCCGACAACCAGAACACCGTGACATTGGCGGGTTACGGGCGTTGGGATGCGCTGGCGGGGTACCGTGAAAAAGACTGGGATGTCAGCGGTGCGCTGACCAACCTGACCGACCGTTATTACTACGCCTCGGCGACCAGTGCGGCGCAGATCATGCCGGGCGAGCCGCGCAGCCTGGTGATGACGGGGACGTACAAGTTTTAAACCACATATCTGTAGCCGCTGACGAGGAACGAAGGCTGCGTCCGGTCGCGAAGCGATCGTGAAAATGCATCTCACAAACCGAGACGCATGGTTTCACGACTGCCTTGCAGTCGAACGCAGCCTCGCTGCGCTCCTCAGCGGCTACAGGAGCCACGCCGCATCTAGCGGGGTTATGCCTTATGCGGCGCTGGCTGTTGCTGGGTCAGGCAATGAATGTTGCCACCACCCAGCAGCAATTCGCGGCCCGGCACCATCACCACTTCGTGTTGCGGGAAAAGGTTTTGCAGGATGCCTTTGGCTTGCGCATCCATCGGGTCGTCAAAGCTCGGCGCAATGATGCCGCCGTTGACGATCAGGAAGTTGACGTAAGAACCGGCCAAACGCTCCGACGGGTTGCGGTCCTGGCTACCCGCGACTTTGTCGACGCCGTCGCATTCCTCCTGGGTGGCGTACATCGGCCCCGGGATCGGCATTTTGTGTACGACAAACGGTCGGCCTTTGGCGTCAGTACTGGTCGCCAATACGTTCATCGCCGCATGGCAACGGGCATAGTTCGGGTCGCGTTCGTCGTCAGTCCAGGCCAACAGCACTTCACCCGGGCGCACGTAGCAGCAGAAGTTATCCACATGACCGTCGGTTTCATCGTTGAACAGGCCATCGGGCAGCCAGATGATCTTGTCCACAGCCAGTTGCGCACGCAGCACGCCCTCGATCTCTTCGCGGGACAGGTGCGGGTTACGGTTGCGGTTCATCAGGCACTCGGCCGTGGTGATCAGCGTGCCTTCGCCGTCGACGTGGATCGAGCCGCCCTCAAGCACAAAACCTTCGGTGTAGTAACGCGGGCTACGTTCGATTTCCAGCACCTTGCTGGCGACTTGCTGATCGCGGTTCCATGGGAAGTACAAACCGCCGTCAAAACCGCCCCATGCATTGAAATCCCAGTTCACGCCGCGCACTTCACCGCTGTCATTGATGACAAAGGTCGGCCCGCTGTCACGAACCCAGGCGTCGTCGCTAGACATCTCGACCACACGGATATTCGGCACATCCAGTTGCGCCCGGGCATTTTCGTATTGAGCAGCCGACACACCGACCGTCACCGGCTCAAAGCGTGCAATGGCCTTGGCCACCGCGGCGTGCGCCGCCTGGGCAGGCTTGCCGCCCAGACGCCAGTTGTCCGGACGCTCTGGCCAGATCATCCAGGTCTGGGTCTGCGGAGCCCATTCAGCCGGCATGTAAAAGCCGTCAGCGCGTGGCGAACTGTGCAAAGTGGTCATCTGGACTCCTGGAAAGCATCGGGATTTGGATTCGTATAGTAAGAAGACAGTGAACGCTGGCCTGTATCACGTCAACAACGAGCGTCTTTATAGCCGATATATATCTGCAATTAAATTAAATTTTCGAATGTCATGCTGATATAAACCACAAAACACGGATATAAATCCGTCTTTACACCTGTCTCCGTATTTTCCTGACCTCCCACACTTGCACCCTCCCGTACATCCCCACAAGCTATGCGCCAGTCGATTAAAGCCCTCCAGGGAACAAGGAAAATCTCCATGCGCATTTTAGTCACCGGCGGCGCCGGTTTTATTGGTTCAGCGTTGATCCGTCACCTGATCAAAAATACCGGGCATGAAGTCCTCAACCTCGACAAGTTGACCTACGCCGGTAACCTGGAGTCGCTGCAAAGCATCGCCACCGATACCCGTTACGAGTTCGTCCAGGCCGATATCGTCGACCAGGCCGCCGTCAGCGCCGTTATTGCGCGCTTCCAGCCCCAGGCCATCATGCACCTGGCAGCCGAGTCCCACGTAGACCGCTCCATCGACGGCC
This sequence comes from Pseudomonas deceptionensis, assembly GCF_900106095.1. Lineage (NCBI taxonomy): Bacteria > Pseudomonadati > Pseudomonadota > Gammaproteobacteria > Pseudomonadales > Pseudomonadaceae > Pseudomonas > Pseudomonas deceptionensis. Next base: position 728,060 of record NZ_FNUD01000002.1, read on the forward strand.
CGTCGGATTTTATCCAGACCAACATCGTGGGCACCTACAGCCTGCTCGAAGCCACCCGCGCTTACTGGCTGACCCTGCCTGAGCCGGAAAAAAGCGCGTTCCGCTTCCACCATATTTCGACCGATGAAGTGTATGGCGACCTGCACGGCGTCGACGACCTGTTCACCGAAACCACGCCTTACGCACCAAGCTCGCCGTACTCGGCCAGCAAGGCGGCGTCCGACCACCTGGTACGCGCCTGGAACCGCACTTACGGTTTGCCGGTGTTGCTGACCAACTGCTCGAACAACTACGGGCCGTTCCACTTCCCGGAAAAACTGATTCCGCTGGTAATTCTCAACGCCCTGGCCGGTAAGCCGCTGCCGGTGTATGGCAATGGCCTGCAAGTGCGTGACTGGCTGTTCGTCGAAGATCACGCCCGTGCCCTGCTTAAAGTCGTGACCGAAGGCACGGTGGGCGAGACTTACAACATCGGCGGGCACAACGAACAAACCAACATCGATGTGGTGCGCAGCATCTGCACACTGCTTGAAGAACTTGCACCCGCACACCCGGCCGGCGTCGACCAATTTGCCGACCTGATTACCTTCGTCAAGGACCGCCCGGGGCACGACCAGCGCTACGCCATCGACGCCAGCAAAATCGAGCGCGAGCTGGGCTGGGTACCCGAAGAAACATTCGAAACAGGCCTGCGCAAAACCGTGCAGTGGTACCTGGACAACCTGGAGTGGTGTCGCCGGGTTCAAGACGGCAGCTATCAAGGCGAACGACTGGGCTCCACCGAACCCAAGGACTTGATCGCGTGAATGACCTTAAAGCCCCTTTGAAAATCCTGATCAGCGGCAAAACCGGCCAGGTTGCGGTTGAGCTGCAAAAGCACCTTGCCGGTCTGGGCGAGCTGATAGTGCTGGGACGTGACCAGCTGGACCTGAGCCAGCCCGAGAAAATCCGGGCCCGGGTGCGGGCACACAAGCCCGACCTGATCATCAATGCCGCAGCCCATACCGCTGTGGATCAGGCTGAAAACGAACCTGAGCTGGCATTCGCGATCAATGGCACCTCACCAGGCGTGCTGGCTGAAGAAGCCGCAGCCCTGGGCATTCCACTGATCCACTACTCCACCGACTACGTATTCGATGGCAGCAAGTCGGCGCCCTACACCGAAGACGATGTCCCCAACCCGCTGGGCGTCTACGGCAAGAGCAAGCTGGCGGGTGAACTGGCCATCGCGGCGAGCGGTGCTCAGCATTTGATCCTGCGCACCAGCTGGGTGTACTCGACCCACGGCAAGAACTTCCTGCTGACCATGCAGCGCCTGCTGCAAGAGCGGCCGGAACTGCGCGTAGTGGCGGACCAAATCGGTGCGCCGACCTGGGCCGGCACCATTGCCCGCAGCACCCGCGCCTTGATCGAGCGCTGGCAGGCCGGCGAAGCCGGGGCCTGGGGCACGTACCACCTGACCGCCCAAGGCGAAACCTCATGGTTTGGCTTCACCCAGGCCATTGCCGAGCACCTGAGTGCGCAAGGCAAGCCGTGCGCAACGCTCGAACCCATCCCTGCCAGCGCCTACCCGACGCCCGCAGCACGACCACAGAACTCGCGCCTTGATTGCAGCCGTCTTGCCCGCGAATGGAACGTCACCCAGCCCGACTGGCAAACCGCATTGCGTGAGTGCCTAGCCCGCTAACTCTCTGTAAATACTTTATTACCGGTTAAAGCCCGCCGTGGGAGCGAGCCTGCTCGCGAATGATCTTCGCGAGCAGGCTCGCTCCCACGGTTGAAGCATTTCTGTAGCCGCTGCCGCAGCGGCTACAGGGGCTCTGCACAGGTATACTGCGCCGTACTCTTGCGGCGCGGCCTCCCGATGATCACCACCTCCTCAGTTCCTCGCAGACCCCGCTGGCGCAGCCTGGCCTTATTGGCATTGTGCCTCGCCCCTTTGTTGTGGCCGCTTCAGCACCTGGCCGAGCGCTATTACCGCAGCGAACTGGCCGGGCAAAATCGCCAGACCCTCGACCTGTACGTCGCCAACCTGCTGGGTACGCTGCATCGTTATGAAATATTACCGCAGATTCTTGGCGAGCTGCCAGACCTGCGCGACGTGCTGGCCAACCCCGAAGATGCCCGGGCTCAGGCCAAGGCCAACCAGTTGCTGGATAGCATCAGCTCCCAGACCGGCGCGGTGGTCATGTACCTGCTCGATACCAATGGCAATACCCTGGCCACGTCTAACTGGGATAAAAGCGACAGCTTTATCGGGCGCAACTTCGCCTTTCGCCCGTATTTCAGCGAGGCAATGGCCGGCAAACTGGGGCGCTTTTTCGGGCTGGGTACCACCTCCGGCAAGCGCGGCTATTACTTCGCGGCACCGATACTCGAGGGCGATAAAAAACTCGGCGTACTGGTGGTCAAGGTCGATCTGGACCACACCGAGCAGTTGTGGGGCAACACACCCGAGCAACTGCTGGCGACTGACAACAACGGCGTGGTCATCCTCACATCACGCCCGGAGTGGCGCTTCAGAGCCACCCGCGAGCTTTCGGAGGAAGAGCGCCAGGCCATTTTCGCCATCCTGCCCTACCCGACCCGCGACCCGAAGCCGCTGGACCTCGACCTGAATGCCTGGCTGGTGCAAACCCAAAAAATCGACGAGACCGGCTGGAGCGTCAATATCCTTGCTCCGCGCACGCTGATCGACCGTTCGGTGCGTACGGTGCTCGCCATCGGTGGCGCTACCTTGCTGGTGGTCATGCTGTTGATCGGCTTGATGATGCAGCGCCGGCGCCACTACCTGGACCGGATTGCGTTTGAGGCCAAGACCCGCCATGAACTGGAAATGCGTGTGGCGGAACGCACCAGCGACCTGGAGGGGCTCAACCGGCTTCTGCGTGAAGAGGTGCTGGAGCGCGAACATGCGCAACAGGAACTCGTACGCGCCCAGGACGATCTGGTGCAAGCCGGCAAACTGTCAGCGCTGGGCACCATGTCGGCCAGCATCAGCCACGAACTCAACCAGCCGCTGGCGGCCATCCGCACTTACGCCGAAAACGCTGAAGTGTTGCTCGATCATCAGCGCATCGAAGACGCTCGCGGCAATCTCAAGCTGATCAACGAACTGACCGGGCGAATGTCCTCGATCATCGCCCACCTGCGCGCATTCGCCCGGCGTGATCGCCATGCACCGGAAAGCGTTGCCCTGCAACCGGCGCTGGATGATGCGCTGGCATTGCTGGCCAAGCGTCGACGCAGCATGGAAGTCGAACTGATCCGCGATTTGCCCGCCGCCACGCTGTGGGTTGAAGCCGGTGAAACCCGCTTGCGTCAGGTGCTGGGCAACCTGCTGGCCAACGCCCTCGATGCCCTGACGGAAAAAGGCCCGCCCAGACGCTTGTGGCTAAGTGCCCAATCCACGGCAGAAGGCGTCACTGTTTACATTCGCGACAACGGCCCGGGCTTTTGCATGGAAGCATTGGGCCGTGCCGGAGAGCCGTTCTACACCACCAAAACCCGCACCCAGGGTTTGGGGTTGGGGCTGGCCATTTGCGACACGCTGATCCGTGCGTTTGGCGGCGAATTGTTGTTCGCCAACCACAAGGAAGGCGGTGCCTTAATTACCTTACGCCTGCGCGCCGGCGCGCCAGGTGTCAGTTTGCAAGCCAGTGAGGACTCAAGGTCATGAGCCAACCCGTCGATTCGCGCGTACAGGTCATCCTGATCGATGATGACCCGCACCTGCGCCAGGCCCTGTACCAAACACTGGATCTGGCGGGTCTCAACGTATTGCCGCTGGCCGAGGCCAACGGTCTTGCCGGGCGCATCGGGCGTGACTGGCCGGGCGTGGTAGTCAGTGACATTCGCATGCCCGGCATGGACGGTCTTGAGCTGCTGGCCCAACTCCATGGCCAGGACGCGGAGCTGCCGGTGCTGCTGATCACCGGCCACGGCGATGTACCACTGGCGGTGCAAGCCATGCGCGCAGGTGCCTATGATTTCCTCGAAAAACCCTTTGCCAGTGACGCGCTGCTCGATAGCGTACGCCGAGCCCTGGCCCTGCGCGCTCTGGTGCTGGATAACCGTAGCCTGCGCATGGCCCTGAGCGATCGCCAGCTGTTGAGCACGCGGTTGGTGGGCGTATCGCCAGCCATGCTGCGGCTGCGCGAACAAATCGGCGCGTTGGCAGCAACCAAGGCCGATGTACTGATTCTTGGCGAGACGGGCTCAGGCAAAGAAGTGGTCGCACGGGCGTTGCACGACCTGTCGTCCCGACGTAATGGCCCGTTTGTGGCCATCAACGCCGGTGCCCTGGCGGAGTCGGTCGTGGAAAGCGAGCTGTTCGGCCATGAGCCGGGGGCGTTTACCGGCGCGCAAAAGCGCCGCATCGGCAAGTTTGAATTTGCCAATGGCGGCACTTTGTTCCTCGATGAAATCGAAAGCATGAGCCTGGATGTACAGGTCAAGTTGCTGCGTTTGCTGCAAGAACGTGTGGTCGAGCGGCTGGGCGGCAATCAACTGATCCCGCTGGATATCCGGGTAATCGCCGCCACCAAGGAAGACCTGCGCCAGGCGGCCGATCAGGGCCGCTTCCGCGCCGACTTGTATTACCGTCTGAACGTAGCGCCGCTGCGCATCGCCCCTTTGCGCGAACGGGGCGAAGACGTCCTGATGCTGTTTGACTATTTTGCCGGTGAAGCCAGCGTACGCCACGACCTGACGCCCAACGTGCTGCAACCGGCGCAACGGACATTGTTACTGCGTCACGGCTGGCCGGGTAACGTGCGCGAACTGCAAAACGTCGCCGAGCGGTTCGCCCTTGGCCTGGAACTGGCCCTGGACGATAACGCCACCAACACCGCGCACGCCTCTGGCATCGAGTCGTCCGGGGGCTTGAGCGAGCAGGTCGAACACTTCGAAAAAAGCCTGATTGCCGCCGAGCTTGAACGCTCCCACAGTTCGATGCGCAGCCTGGCCGAAGCGCTGGGCGTACCGCGTAAAACCTTGCACGACAAACTGCGCAAGTACGGGCTGAACTTCGAAAGTGGCAGTCACCCTCATACTGACGAACTTGATTGAAAAGGCGATTACATGAACCGCGACAGTCGTCATCTGGAATCCGTCCTGCATCACGACATTCCGCTCACCCGTGAAATGGGCCTCAAGGTGCTGAGCTGGCAAGGCCGGCAATTGCGCCTGCAGCTGCCGCTTGAGGCCAATATCAACCACAAGAGCACCATGTTTGGCGGCAGCCTGTACTGCGGCGCGGTGCTGGCGGGTTGGGGCTGGCTGCACTTGAGCCTGCGCGAAGCGGGGATTGATGACGGGCATATCGTGATTCAGGAAGGCCACATCAGCTACCCGCTGCCCGTGACCCAGGACGCCATCGTGCTGTGCGATGCGCCTGATGATGTGGCCTGGAACAAGTTTTTGGCTATGTACAAACGCCACGGCCGCGCACGGATAACCCTCGACACACGGGTGATCAATGTTGACGGCGCAGATGATGCGGTGCGGTTTAGCGGGCAGTACGTGTTGCATCGCTAGGCCAAGGAAAACCACCTGTAGCCGCTGCCGAAGGCTGCGATAAGGTCCGAAGGGCCTTCAGGACTGCTACGCAGCCCATCGCAGCCTCGTCAGCGGCTACAGGTTTTGCGGGGCGCTCAGGCTTTTGCCAAATTCAGCAATTTTTCACGCCACGGTGCCTTGGCAGGCAACGCCAAAAACGAGTCATTGAGCAACGACTCACGGGCCGGGTAACTGAACGGCTCGCCATCCAGTTGCAGCACCACACCCCCTGCGCCTTCCAGCACGCCTTGAGCCGCTGCCGTGTCCCACTGCGAAGTCGGCGCCAGCCGCGGGTAACAGTCGGCAGCGCCCTCAGCCAGCAGACAGAATTTCAACGAGCTGCCCACGCTGGTCAGTTGCAACTCCCCCAGATGCTCACTCAGCCCGGCCAGCAAACGCTCTTGCTCGGGGCTGGAATGGCGACGGCTGGCGACCACGGTCAACGCTTCACCTTCAGGCGGTGTGTTGCGCACGCTGATGGGCACAACGTCACCGGCATCCGCCCGCCATGCACCCAGGCCCGCGCCACCGTAGTAGCAACGACCGCTGGTGGGCATGGAAACCACACCAAACACCACGCGGCCTTGCTCGATCAGCGCAATGTTGACGGTGAACTCTTCACTGCCCGAGATAAATTCCTTGGTGCCATCCAGCGGGTCGACCAGCCACCAGCGCGTCCACCCGGCACGTACGCCTTGGGGGATGTTGGCGTCTTCTTCCGACAGCACCGGGATGCTCGGGTCCAGCGCCGTCAGACCCTCCAGCAGCACGTGGTGCGCCGCCAGATCAGCGGCCGTTACCGGCGAGTCATCAGCCTTGGTGATAACTTCAGTATCCGCACGCCAGAACGGCAAAATGGCGGCGCCAGCGGCATGGGCCAGGGTGATGACGCCCTCAAGCAACGGATGCGGCAAACCACTCACGGCTGGAACACTCCGCGCTGGGTCAACAGGTCGCGGGCCAGGTACAGCGCAGCCAAAGCACGGCCTTCGCTGAATTGCGGGTTGAGCACCAGGCTCGACAATTCACGCAGATTGACGCGTTCAACGCGCATCGGCTCGGGCTCGTCGCCTTCCAGACGCTCTTCATACAGATCGGTAGCCAGTACCACCTGGATTTTTTGGCTCATATAACCCGGGGACAGTGACAGCTCGGTCAAATGCTCCAGCTGACGGGCGCCGTAGCCGGCCTCTTCCTTCAACTCCCGCTCAGCGGCCGCCAGTACATCCTCACCCGGCTCGATCAGGCCTTTGGGCAACGACACTTCATATTCATCGGTACCACCGCAATACTCTTCAACCAGAATCGCGTGCTCGGCATCGATCATGGCCACAATCATGACCGCGCCATAGCCATTACCGCGCCCCACCAACCGTTCGTAAGTACGCTCAACGCCATTGGAAAAGCGCAGCTGCACTTCTTCGACCCGAAACAATCGGCTACTGGCAACAATTTCACGGGCAAGTACGGTGGGTTTTTGGCGCATAGCGGCTCCTCAATATGAACGGGGTACTATACCCCGGCTTTTCCGATTGTCTGTGTCGGAAATTTTTCACCTGTAGGAGAAGTTTTGCATGACCGTTTTACCTTGGCGCGACATCGATACCGTGCTGCTCGACATGGACGGCACGCTGCTCGACCTGCACTACGACAATCACTTCTGGATGGAACACCTGCCCCAGCGCTATGCCGAGCTGCATGACATCAGCCGGGCAATGGCCGATCTGGAACTGACGCCGCTGTTCGAGCGCAATGCCGGCCAGCTCAAATGGTATTGCCTGGATTTCTGGAGCCGCGAACTGAAGATCCCGGTGCGCGAGCTCAAGCTCGAAACCGCTCATCTGATTGCCTTGCGCTCCGACGCCGATACTTTCCTGGCCGCGATCAAACAGGCGGGCAAGCGGGTGATCATGATCACCAACGCACACCGTGATTCCTTGTCGCTGAAACTGGAACGCATCGAACTGGCGCCTTATTTCGAGCGCCTGATCAGCTCCCACGACTACGGCTTCCCCAAGGAAAGCCCTGCCTTTTGGGATGCCCTGCAAGCCGATATCGACTTTGACCCGAGCCGCAGCCTGTTTATCGACGACACTTTGCCGATCCTGCGCAGTGCCCGGGATTTTGGCGTAGCCCACTTGTTGGCGGTCAAACAGCCCGACAGCAAAAAAGGCCCGAAAGACACCGAGGAATTCACCGCGCTGGGGGATTATCGCGAGTTGCTGGAAGGGTTGTGAATCTCTGAACCTGTGGGAGCGAGCCTGCTCGCGAAGGGCGTTCGCGAGCAGGCTCGCTCCCACAGGGTAAAATCGGCTTACTCAGGAATACGCAGCGTCTGGCCCGGGTAGATTTTGTTCGGGTCCTTGAGCATCGGTTTGTTGGCTTCGAAAATTTTGTTGTACTGGTTGGCGTTGCCGTACACCTGCAGCGAAATCGCGCTCAGGGTGTCGCCTTTTTTCACCACCACGAAGCGCGAAGCCACCACGGTCGGGCCGGTGACGGTAATCTGGTCTTCAACACTGGCCACGCCTGCGATATTGCCCGCTGCCAGGATGATTTTTTCTTTCTCTTCCTGCGTGGCCACTTCGCCACTGACCGTCACTTTGTCACCGTCAACGGTGGCCGTGATATTTGGATTGCCCAAGCCCACTTCCTGCACGTGCTTTTTGAGTTCCTCACCGGCATTGGCGTTGCCGGGTGTCAGCAGATTGATCAGTTTTTCACCAGCTTCTTTCACAAAACTGAAAATGCTCATAAATCACGCTCCTAGGGTTGGAAGATCCAGACCCATGAGCGTAGACCATCATTGACGCGAGCAAGCGCGCTAGAATCGCCCACTGAATTTCGCCTGGAGCGACGATGGACATCAAACAGCTGAAATTCCTCATTGCCCTCGATGAAACCCGGCATTTCGGCCAGGCTGCCGCCCGCTGCCATATCACCCAGCCCACTTTGTCCATGCGCTTGCGCAGCCTCGAGCAAGAGCTCGACCTGCAACTGGTCAACCGCGGTCAGCGTTTTGAAAGCTTCACCGCCCCCGGCGAACGCGTACTGGCCTGGGCCCGCACCGTGCTGGCCGCCTACGATGGCTTGCAAGCCGAAGCGGCCGCCTGCCGCGGAAACCTCATCGGCACCTTGCGCCTGGGGGTCGTGCCACTGTCGAGTTTTGATCCGCTGCCTTTATTGCAGCGTTTGCACCAGGCACATCCCGAGTTGCGTTTCGAGTTATCGGCGCTCAGTTCCGAGCAAATCCTTGAACAGCTGGCCAGTAATCGGCTGGACGTGGGCGTGTCCTACCTTGAGCGCCTCGATCAGGAACGCTTTGATTCACTCGCCCTCGGCGAAACCCGTATGGGCCTGCTGTACGACCAGCGGTATTTCAGCTTTGGCGATCAGCCGTTGAGCTGGGAAGCGCTGATTGAGTTGCCGTTGGGCCTGCTCAGCAGTGGCATGCACTTTCGCCAGTCCATCGACCATAACTTCCACAGTCGCGGCCTCACCCCGCAACCGCTGCTGCAAACCGATGCCGTTCATCAACTGTTACAAGCTGTCCATGGCGGGCTGTGCTGCGCGGTGATGCCCCTTGAAGGCGGACTGGAAGCACTGACCGATCACCTGCGCCTGCACCCCATAGAAGACGCCCGCACCTTGGCCAGACTGGGTTTGATCATGCGTCGTGAAGCCCCGCGTTCCGCCCTGGCCGAAGCCTGCTTTGCGCTCTATCAGAAATCACCAGACCCTTCTTGATCGACGCCATCTATCAATACATCAGCACTAGCGATTAGACGCGACACTGTGTCGCGCCTAGGCTTAGTGCTGGATTGATTGCCGGTACTGCCTTATGAACGCCAAGCGCCCCCTGTGCGCGGCGCCCGCCTCTGTTACGCCTGCGCCTGCTGCCAGCCAGAATTACGACTACGTCACCCTGGACCACAGCGCCGGGGCGCAAACGGCCTTGGCCGAAGAAGTCGCACTGGCGATTGCCTACAACGGCATCAGCCAGGCCGTAATGCTGGTCACGCCCACAGATCTTGAAGATTTCATCGTCGGCTTCAGCCTGGGCAGCGGCATCATCCAGGACGCCAGTGAAATCTACGACCTCAAGCTCACGGGCGCAGGTTCGGCCCACTACGCACAGGTCGAAATCGCCAGCCGGGCGTTCTGGAACCTCAAACAGCAACGCCGCCAGCTGGCTGGCACCAGCGGCTGCGGTTTGTGCGGCGTAGAAGCGGTCGAACAAGCCCTGCCTGACCTCAAAGTGCTGTCAGGCGCACCGTTGCCCCCCGCACAGTGGCTGGACGGCTTGCGCCAGCGCATCAGTGACTTTCAACCGCTGGGCCAGCACTGCGGCGCAGTCCACGCAGCTGTTTACATGGACGGCCAGGGCCAGTTGCTGATGGGCCGTGAAGACATTGGCCGCCATAACGCCCTCGATAAATTGATCGGTGCGCTGGTACGCCAAAACATCGATCTGACCGGTGGCGCGGCGATTGTCACCAGCCGATGCAGCCTTGAACTGATTCAAAAAGTGTTGCGCGCCGGCATCCAGACCCTGATCAGCCTGTCCTCGCCCACGGGCCTGGCGCTGCAATGGGCCCGCCGCCACAACCTCAACCTTATTCATCTGCCACAAAAAAGCGCGCCACGGGTGTACAGCCCCGCGCAGGAGAACCAACCGTGAGCACACATCATCAAGCCGACAAAACCCCGACTCCCCGCTATAAGCCCTACAAGGGCCCGGCCGGTGGCTGGGGCGCGCTGATCAGTGTGGCTCAGGCCTGGTTGACCAGCGACAACGCGCTGAAAAACCTGCGCATGATGCTCAAGACCAACCAGCACGGCGGCTTCGACTGCCCGGGTTGCGCATGGGGCGACTCGCCGGAAAGCGGCCTGGTCAAGTTCTGCGAAAACGGCGCCAAGGCGGTGAACTGGGAAGCGACCAAGCGTCGGGTAGATGCCGCGTTTTTCGCCAAACACAGCGTCACCGCGCTGCTGGAGCAAAGCGATTACTGGCTCGAATATCAGGGCCGCCTGACCGAGCCGATGAGCTACGACCCTGAAACCGACCGCTATACACCCATCAGCTGGGATGCGGCGTTCACCTTGATCGCCAGGCACTTGCTCAACCTGTCCAGCCCCAACGAAGCCGAGTTCTACACCTCGGGCCGTGCCAGCAACGAGGCGGCGTATTTGTATCAACTGTTTGTGCGCTCGTTTGGCACCAACAACTTCCCGGACTGCTCGAACATGTGCCATGAGGCCAGCGGCGTGGCGCTGGCGCAAAGCATCGGGATCGGTAAAGGCACGGTGACATTCGATGACTTCGAACACGCTGATGCGATTTTCGTACTGGGGCAAAACCCCGGCACCAACCACCCGCGCATGCTTGAACCCCTGCGCGAAGCGGTAAAGCGCGGCGCCCAGGTGGTGTGCGTCAACCCGCTCAAAGAACGCGGGCTCGAACGCTTCCAGAACCCGCAACATCCACTGGAAATGCTCACCAACGGCGACCGCCCGACCAACACGGCCTACTTGCGCCCCGCGCTGGGCGGCGACATGGCGCTGTTGCGCGGCATGGCCAAGTTTCTGTTGCAGTGGGAGCGCGATGCCCAGGCCGCAGGCGAACCGGCAGTCTTCGATCACGCTTTTTTGAATGAGCACACCGCAGGCATCCTCGATTACATCTCCAGCCTCGATGACACCTCGTGGGATCACCTCGTGGAGCAATCGGGCCTGACCCTGGTGGATATCGAGCGCGCCGCCCGCATGTACCTCAAAGGCAAGAACGTCATCATGTGCTGGGCGATGGGCATCACCCAGCACCGGCACTCGGTACAGACCATTCAGGAAATCGCCAACCTGATGCTGCTGCGCGGCAACATCGGCCGCCCCGGCGCCGGCCTGTGCCCGGTGCGCGGCCACAGCAACGTGCAGGGCGACCGCACGATGGGTATCAACGAGCGCCCGCCAGTGGCCTTCCTTGACGCCCTGGAGCGCCGCTTCCAGTTCAAGGTGCCGCGTGACAACGGGCACAACGTGGTTGAAGCCATCCACGCCATGCTTGATGGCCGCGCCAAGGTGTTTATCGGGCTGGGCGGCAACTTCGCCCAGGCCACCCCGGACAGCCCCCGCACCGCACAAGCGCTGCGCAATTGCGACCTGACCGTACAGATCAGCACCAAGCTCAACCGCAGCCACCTGATGCACGGCAAGGAAGCCCTGATTTTGCCGTGCCTGGGCCGTACCGACATCGACATCCAGGCCGAAGGCCCGCAAGCGGTCACGGTGGAAGACTCGTTCAGCATGGTCCACGACTCCAATGGCCAATTGCAGCCGCTGTCGAACCAGATGCGCTCCGAACCCTCGATCATTGCCGGTATCGCCGCCGCCACACTGGGCACGCATCCGATTGACTGGAGCTGGGCCGTGGCCGACTACCGGCGCATTCGCGAACTGATCGCCGACACCATTCCCGGCTTCAAGGACTTCAACACCCGGCTCCAGCATCCGGGCGGTTTTTACCTTGGCAACTCGGCCGGTGCGCGACAGTGGAACACGCCATCCCAGCGCGCCAACTTCCGTCCCAACGTGCTGCCACAAGACCTGGTCGATGCCCGCACCCGCGCCACCGGCCAGCTGCCCGACCTGATCATGCAGTCGATGCGCTCACACGATCAGTACAACACCACTATTTATGGCCTTGATGACCGCTACCGCGGGGTCAAGGGCCAGCGTGACGTGCTGTTCGTCAACGAAGCCGACATCATCCGCCTGGGCTTCAAGCCGGGACAGAAAGTCGACATCGTTTCGATCTGGGATGACAGCCATGAACGCCGGGTCAAAAACTTCACCCTGCTGGCATTCGATATACCGGCAGGGCAAGCGGCGGCTTACTACCCGGAGGTCAACCCGCTCGTGCCGCTGGAAAGCACCGGCGATGGCAGCCACACACCTACCTCAAAGTTCGTCGCCATTTGCCTGGAAGCCGCCAGCCCGTCGAAGCTGATCATGGCGAAGGCCGGTTAAGCCAACAGCGCCCTCTCAAATTCCAGGCACAAAAAAGGCCGTTTCCCTACGGAAACGGCCTCATCGAACTAGTTAACAGACCGTCGAAAATCCAATAAGTTCCATAGTAAAAACAACAACTTATAGAATTGTCTACAACTCGTGTTACTCGTCGGATTTCGATTGTCACCACCCTCCTTCAGCCTCAGGATCGCGCCGTCATCTCCTTGAGGCTCATCTATGAAGCTCACCTCGATTCTCTTGTTGTCCCTTGGCCTGGTCAGTGGCGTTGCCTCGGCCGGTGGCACCACCGAAGCCGGTGTAGGCGGCGCATTAGGTGGGGTTCTTGGCGCCGTTGTTGGCCAACAACTCGGCGGCTCGACCGGTTCTGCAATTGGCGCAGGTGTGGGTGGCGCGGCAGGCAGTGCCGTGGGTGCCGACAAACGCAGCCGTGGCGAAGCGGCCATTGGCGGCGCACTGGGTGCTGCAGGCGGCAACGTGCTGGGCCGCAGTGTCGGCGGCAGCACTGGCGCTCTGGTCGGCTCAGCAGCCGGCGGTGGTGCTGGTGGCGCGCTGGGTAACTACATGGGCAATAAAAGCGACAGCGACGATCGCCGTTATCGTGATCGCGATAACCGTCGTTACTACCGCGACGACCACCGTGGCCGTGGTCACGCTTACGGCCATCGCAAGAACAAGCATCGCCACGACGACTGATACACAAAACGGCCTTCCTTGCGAAGGCCGTTTTTTATTGTCCGCGTCAGACCGGCAAGCACGTGGTGGATTTGATCTCTGACAACGCCACAATGGAATTCACTTCCTGAATGCCCGGCACCATGGACAGTTTTTCGAAGAAAAAACGCTCATAGGCTTCGATATCGGCCGTCACGATACGCAGCAAAAAGTCCACCGACCCCATCAGCACATAACACTCCAGCACCTCCGGGAAACCGCGAATCGCGTCGGTGAATTCGGTGAAGTTGGAGCGCCCGTGGGCATTGAGTTTGATCTCGGCAAAAATTTGCGTGTTGAGCCCGATTTTCTTGCGATCCAGCAAGGTCACCTGCCCGCGGATGATCCCCTCATCCTTCATCCGCTGGATACGTCGCCAGCAGGGTGATTGCGACAACCCCACCTTTTCAGCGATCTGTGCACTGGACAGCGAAGCGTCCTGTTGCAGCAGCGCCAAAATGCGTCGGTCGTAAGCGTCCAGTTCACCATGCATAAAAACACCTATAAATTGATTATTCGCGACTCGAACAAGTCTATTTATCGCTAATTCAAAACATCTTAGATAAAAAATTTCTCCAGCGGCGTGTAAATATTTCTCCAGCCTAAACAGGAGCTATTGCATGCCGCATCTGGAAGTCGTCAATCACTCACCGCGCCCCGACGTTTGGGCCAGCAATGCAGCCCCCTGCCCGGTGATCTACCGTATCCAGGCGGACGCCGATGCCGATGTGCTGTGCCGGGTGCTCAACCTGTTTGCCTTGCAGCAACTGATCCCGCAACAGGTGGACGTGGTGCGCGATCAGGACACATTGAACATTGAAATCCGCAGCCATGAGCAGAGCTGGCATCGAGCCCGGATCATCGGTGAAAAATTGCGCAACCTGATCAGCGTCTTCGAGATGGAACTGCATCCGGTGCAAGCTGCCAGGCACCCGGCTTTGCACATCTCGGGGTAATAGTTCGCAACCATTGGGCGCACAGAAGCGAAAATAGCGCGGCTAGGCTTTGATGTTCACGGCCAGACAAGGACCTGTCTGGCCCGATGCTGAAAGGAGCTTTTATGCGCATCACCTCGCCCCATGACCAGTGGCTGGATCTCGAACAGCTGTTACCCGCCCTGCTTGCTCAAAACCGGATCCGCCAAAGTTGCGCCGAACAGGCATTGATCGCCGGCCGCACAGCCGCCAACGCCACCGTGCACCCACTGGTGTTTTTGGCACGCCAGCACCTCGAAGACCCCAGCCGGGCCGGCAGAACGCTCGATATCGAGACGCTCACCGCCTGGCTCGCCAGCCACTGCGGGCAACCATATCTGCGCCTGGACCCGCTCAAGATAGACGCCGTTACGGCTACAGGGCTGATGTCATTTGCCTTTGCCCAGCGCCATGGAATCCTCGCGGTAGCCGCCAATGACACGGCTATCACCATCGCCAGCACCCAGCCCTGGGTGAGCAGTTGGGAAGCCGATCTGCGTCAGGTACTCAAACGACCCATACTGCGGGTGATTGCCAACCCCCTGGAAATCCAGCGCTTGAGCGCAGAGTTCTTCCAGCTGGCCAGATCGGTCACCGGGGCCGTGCTGAACGACCAAAAAAGCAGCCCCCAGGCCAACCTCGAACAACTGCTTACCCTGGGCACAGGCGCCCGCGAGCCGGACGCCAACGACGCGCACATTGTGAATATTGTCGACTGGCTGTTTCAGTGCGCCTTTGAGCAACGGGCCAGCGATATCCACATAGAGCCCCGGCGCGAGCAAGGCGCCATGCGCTTTCGTATCGACGGGGTGTTGCACGATGTTTACCAGTTCCCGGCGCAGGTCACGATGGGCGTTGTCAGCCGCCTCAAAAGCCTGGGCCGGATGAATGTCGCTGAAAAACGCAAACCTCAGGACGGCCGGATAAAAACCCGAACCCCGGGCGGAGCCGAAGTGGAACTGAGGCTCGCCACCTTGCCCACCGCCTTTGGCGAAAAAATGGTCATGCGTATTTTCGACCCGCAGGTACTGCTGAAAAATTTCGACCAGTTGGGTTTCACCCCCGAAGACCTGCAGCACTGGCAACAAATGACCACTCGGCCCAACGGCATTATTTTGCTCACCGGCCCTACCGGCTCGGGCAAGACCAGCACCCTGTACGCAACGCTCAAGCAACTGGCCACCCCCCAAATCAATCTATGCACCCTTGAAGACCCCATCGAAATGATTGAGCCGGCCTTCAATCAAATGCAGGTTCAACCCAACATCGACCTGACCTTCGCCAACGGCGTGCGGGCCCTGATGCGCCAGGACCCGGACATCATCATGCTCGGTGAAATACGTGACCTGGAAACGGCCGAAGTGGCGATTCAAGCGGCGCTGACCGGGCATCTGGTGCTCTCGACCCTCCACACCAATGACGCACCCAGCGCCATCAGCCGCCTGCAAGAACTCGGGGTTGCCCCCTACTTGATAAAAGCCACATTGCTGGGCGTGATGGCCCAACGACTGGTCAGAACCCTGTGCACTGACTGCAGGGCCGAGCAGCCACTGGACCAGCGCGACTGGCCGGGTTTCGCCCCCACCTGGCCCGGCCCGCTGCCCGTATGTACCTGGCGGGCCACGGGGTGTGAACACTGTCGCGGAACCGGCTACAGCGGTCGGGTAGGCATCTACGAAATCATGTCGATGAGTGAGGAACTCAAGGCACTGATTGGCCCTGATACGGACTTGAACGCCATTCGTCACCAGGCGTGTGCACAAGGAATGCTCAGCCTGAGGCTGGCCGCCGCCCGTAAAGTCGCCATCGGGGTGACATCATTAGAGGAAGCAATGCGAGTTACCCCCGCGTAGTTGAATTGTTTTGACTAAAATCTAAACAGTTGAGCAATTTTCTTGATCGCTACACGCCGTGTTCGTTTAGCTCTTAAACCTCAAAAACAAGGAATGGTCATGCAAGTGGGTACTGTGGTCCTGTTATTTGTCGCCTTGGCTATCGCCGTGCTCTTTATGGGCTTCAAGGTGGTCCCGCAAGGATACCAATGGACGGTGGAGCGCTTTGGGCGTTACACCAACACCCTTAAACCGGGCCTGAACATCATCATTCCAGTGATGGACCGCATCGGGCGCAAAATCAACGTGATGGAAAGCGTGCTGGATATCCCGCCGCAAGAAGTCATCACCGCCGACAACGCCACCGTTCAAATCGATGCTGTGTGTTTCTTCCAGGTGGTCAACACGGCTCAGGCTGCGTATGAGGTCAACAACCTCGAGCACGCCATTCGCAACCTGCTGCAAACCAACATCCGTACCGTGCTGGGTTCGATGGAGCTGGATGCCATGCTCAGCCAGCGTGACGGGATCAATGAAAAACTGCTGCGCACAGTAGATGAAGCGACGGCTCCCTGGGGCATCAAGATCACCCGTATCGAGATCAAGGACATCAGCCCGCCGGCCGACCTGATGGCCGCCATGTCCGGGCAGATGAAAGCCGAACGTATCAAGCGCGCGCAGATTCTTGAAGCCGAAGGCCTGCGAGCTGCGGCGATCTTGACCGCCGAAGGTAAAAAGCAGGCACAGATCCTCGAGGCCGAAGGTGGTCGCCAGGCCGCGTTCCTGGAATCCGAAGCCCGCGAGCGCCAGGCCGAAGCCGAAGCGCGAGCAACGCAAGTGGTGTCCGAAGCCATTGCCTCAGGCAACGTGCAGGCAATCAATTACTTTGTCGCGCAAAAATATATCGATGCACTGGGCAAGCTGGCGTCTGCCAACAACAGCAAAGTCATCCTCATGCCGCTGGAAGCCAGTCAGGTTATCGGCGCTGTGGGCGGCATCGGCGAAATCGTCAAAGCCACCTTTGATTCCAAAAAGGTCTGAGGCATGTGGGAGTTCATGCAACATCTGAACTACTGGGACTGGCTGGCACTGGGCACGGTGCTGTTGATTCTGGAAGTATTCGGCGCCGGTGGTTATCTGCTGTGGGCAGGTATTGCCGGCATCATCGTCGGGGTGTTGACCTTCCTGATCCCCGGCCTGTCCTGGACACTGCAACTTCCGCTGTTCGGCGTACTGGCGATTCTAACGGCGGTGTACTGGTGGCGGCGCCAGCGCGGTACTGTCGACAGTGGCGACCAACCCAACCTGAATCGTCGCGGCCATGAGCTGATCGGCCGTACGTTTGTCGTTCAACAGGCAATCGTGGAGGGACGCGGCAAAATCAAGGTAGGCGACAGCGTATGGATGGCGGTTGGCCCTGACGCCCCCGTAGGAACCCCCGTCCGCGTTACAGCGCAAAACGGAGCGGTGCTGAGCGTAGAAATTGTGCCGTAACGTTACGGAACTCCGGAGCGTCATTTGCAATCCAAACTGGTAGAAAACTTATTCGGAGTCACCGTCATGCGTCTCAAATATGCTGTAGCCGCTATTGCATTGCTGTCCCTTCCTGTTGGCTCTGCAATGGCCGACAGCTTCTGGAGAAATGTGCTGTCCTCCGGTGCGACAACCGGCTCCACCTACCTGACGTTCAAAAAAGACCGCAAAGTCATCGCCGCTCAAGATGACGCGGGCAGCTTTGTGGCCAGCAATGGTTCGATCCGTGGCCCGTACCTCGAATCGGCCATGCAGCAAGTGCGCGCTGATAACCCGGGTCTGAAGGTCAGCGACATGGATCTGGCCAACGCGATTCTGGTTAAAAACGCCACTGCCGAGTAATAGCCACGCCCCTGTAGCCGCAGCTTTCGGTAGCGGCTACAGGGGCGTGCGTCCTTGTTTGATTCAGCCGCCATACAGAATTTTCACCAGATGTGAGCGATCCTCCGGGTATGATCTTGAGCACTATGCTATTGCTCTTTAGTCACCCAAACTCATTCACATCGGACGTCACGCCTCTATGAGCTCGCTGCCTTTCCTGCCGTTTTCCAAACCCACCATTGATGAAGCCACCATTGCTGCCGTGGGCGACGTATTGCGCTCGGGCTGGATTACCAGTGGGCCAAAGGTTCAGGCTTTCGAAGCACAATTGTCCGAGTACTTTGGCGGGCGCCCGGTGCGTACCTTCAACTCCGGCACCTGCACCATGGAAATCGCTCTGCGCATCGCCGGTATCGGTGCAGGCGATGAAGTCATCACCACGCCTATTTCGTGGGTGGCCACCGCCAACGTGATTATCGAGGTCGGCGCTACGCCGGTCTTTGCCGATATCGACCCCGTCACACGCAACATCGACCTGGCCAAGCTCGAAGCCGCCATCACTGCGCGCACCAAGGCAATCATTCCGGTGTACCTGTCGGGCTTGCCGGTGGACATGGACGCGCTCTACGCGCTGGCCAAAAAACATAATCTGCGCGTGGTTGAAGACGCCGCTCAGGCACTGGGTTCCAGCTGGCAAGGTGAGCGCATCGGCGCACGCGGTGATTTTGTCTCGTTCAGTTTTCAGGCCAACAAAAACATCACCTCATCCGAGGGCGGTTGCCTGGTACTGAACAATGAAGACGAAGCGCGACTGGCCGAAAAATATCGCCTGCAGGGCGTGACCCGCACCGGTTTTGACGGGCTGGATGTCGACGTGCTGGGCGGCAAGTTCAATATGACCGACATCGCGGCTGCGATTGGTCTGGGCCAGTTTGCCCATATCGAAACCATCACCGCGCATCGCCGGGAATTGGCCAAACATTATTTCGAATGCTTCGGGCCTGAGTTTGAAGCCGAGTACGGTGCACAACTGCCGGTGGCAGACTTCAACAACACCAACTGGCACTTGTTCCAGCTTGTGCTGCCTGAACGCAAGGACGGCCAGCCTGCACGTGCGACCTTTATGAAAGAGATGCAGGCGCTGGGCGTCGGCGTGGGTTACCACTACCCGCCGATTCACTTGCTGAGCTTGTATCGTGCACTGGGCTTTAAAGAAGGGATGTTCCCGGTTGCCGAGCGTGTCGGGCGTCTGATTGTGTCGTTGCCGATGTTTACAGCAATGACCAAGGCGGATGTGGAGCGTTCGGTTGCCGCGGTGAAAGCAGTTCTGCGAAACGCCTAACCTCCCTGTGGGAGTGAGCCTGCTCGCGAAGCTTGTTCGCGAGCAGGCTCGCTCCCACAGTTGAGATTCTTTGTAGCCAGGTTACTCGCCGATCGCAGCCTTATAACCGGCAGCGTCCAGCAGTTTTTCCAGCTCGGCGGTGTTGCTTGGCTTGAGCTTGAAAATCCAGCTGGTGTACGGATCGCTGTTCAGCGACTCAGGACTATCAGCCAGTGCTTCGTTGACGGCAATCACTTCACCCGACACCGGTGAGTAGATGTCAGAAGCCGCTTTTACCGACTCCACAACGCCCGCGGTATCGCCTGCGGCGAACACTTTGCCGACTTCGGCCAGCTCAACAAACACCACATCCCCCAAGGCTTCCTGAGCGTGGTCGCTGATGCCTACGGTAACCGTGCCATCCGCTTCCAGGCGGGCCCACTCGTGACTTTCAGCAAAGCGCAACTCAGCAGGGATCAGGCTCATATTCAGTGTCCTCAAGAAGAAATGTCAGCGGCTCGCAAAGGGAGCAAGCCCGCCAGTAAACGTTAGATCAAGGCTTTGCCAAGACGAACAAAAGTCGGTTTGACTACGCGAACCGGGTACCACTTGCCACGAATTTCGACCTCGGCACGGTCGGCCGTTGCCATCGGAACTCGCGCCAAGGCGATCGATTTGCTTAGCGTAGGAGAGAAGCTACCACTGGTGATCTCCCCTTCGCCAACATTGGCGATGCGAACCACTTGGTGAGCGCGCAAAACGCCTCGCTCCTCAAGCACCAAACCCACCAGTTTGAGCTGCACGCCGCCAGCCTTTTCAGCCTCCAGCGCTTCGCGGCCCACGAACTTGCGAGAAGCAGGCTCCCAGGCGATGGTCCAGGCCATATTGGCGCAAAGAGGTGACACAGACAGGTGGATATCCTGGCCGTAAAGGTTCATGCCGGCTTCAAGACGCAAGGTGTCGCGAGCGCCCAAACCAATCGGTGAAATACCGGCACCCACCAGGTCGTTGAAAAAAGCCGGTGCCTGATCGGCCGGGAGCAGAATTTCCAGGCCATCTTCACCGGTATAGCCGGTGCGGGCGATAAACCAGTCGCCATTGCTCTGCCCTTCAAAAGGCTTGAGCTGCTGGATCAACTGGCCACGCGCCTGACTCACCAGCTCAGCCACCTTATGCCGCGCCTGTGGCCCCTGAATGGCCAGCAAGGCCAGCTCCGGGCGCTCCTGCAGCTGCACGTCATAGCCCTGGCGCTGAACGGCCATCCAGGCCAGGTCCTGATCACGGGTGGCGGCGTTAACGATAAGCCGATAACCCGTAGGCATCAGGTAGACGATCATGTCGTCGACCACACCGCCCTGCTCATTGAGCATGGCGCTGTACAAGGCGCGGCCGGGGCTGTTAAGGCGCTCGACATCGTTGGCGAGTAAATACTGGAGCCATTCCTTGGCCTGAACCCCGGAGATGTCGATCACGGTCATATGCGAAACATCAAAAACCCCACAGTCGCGACGCACCTCGTGGTGCTCCTCGACTTGTGAGCCGTAATGCAAAGGCATATCCCAACCGCCAAAATCGACCATCTTCGCGCCAAGAGCGAGATGCAGGTCATACAGAGGCGTACGCTGTCCCATGGGTTTCTCCTTCCGGGCTTGGCGAAGGTGCGGACAGGCTGCGGAGCATTTCAAGCCTAAAAAGAGGCTTTCTTACATCACGCAGAAACCTGGCCTGACAGACAGACCGCACCGAATGCCGCGCATTGTAGCCGCATGAAGGAGGACTGGCACCTAACCGATTCGATGGGCCGAGCGTCGAATCAGCCCGATGACCGGTAACAATCCGACCAGCACCAGAGTCAGGGCGGGCAACGAAGCCCTCGCCCATTCGCCTTCACTGGTCATTTCAAAGATACGCACAGCCAGCGTATCCCAGCCAAACGGGCGCATCAGCAAGGTGGCCGGCATCTCCTTGAGCACATCGACAAACACCAGCAACGCAGCGCTCAAGGTGCCCGGCAGCAATAACGGCAGATACACTTTGAAAAACAGTCGTGGGCCACTGACCCCCAAGCTGCGGGCCGCTTCGGGCAAGGAAGGACGAATGCGCGCCAGGCTGTTCTCCAGCGGGCCATAAGCCACGGCGATAAACCGCACCAGATACGCCAGCAGCAAGGCCGACAGGCTACCCAGCAGCAGCGGCTTGCCCGCCCCCCCCAACCAGCCCGACACAGGGATCACCAGTTCGCGGTCCAGATAGCTGAATGCCAACATGATCGACACTGCCAACACCGAACCCGGCAAGGCATAGCCCAGGTTCGCCAGGCTGACGCCGGCGCGAATGGTCGGGGTGGGTGCCTGACGCCGGGCAAATGCCAGCACCAACGCCACGCTCACTGTAATCAGCGCCGCCATGCCCCCCAGATACAGGGTGTGCAGGATAAGACCGGCGTAACGCTCATCCAGGTCAAACCGCCCGCGCTGCCAGAACCACACCACCAGTTGCAGCATCGGGATCACAAAAGCACAGGCGAATACCAGCAAGCACCAGCCACTGGCCAGCCACGCTTTGGGACCGCGCAAGTGATACAAGGCGCTGACCCGGGGGCGCTCGTTACTGGCGCGACTGGCCCCTCGGGCCCGGCGCTCGCCGTAGAGCACCACCATGACCACCAGCAACAGCAGGCTGGCCAGTTGCGCCGCCGTCGACAAGCTGAAAAAGCCGTACCAGGTTTTGTAGATTGCGGTGGTGAACGTATCGAAGTTGAACACCGACACGGCGCCGAAGTCGGCCAGGGTTTCCATCAACGCCAGCGCCACACCCGCACCAATCGCCGGGCGCGCCATGGGTAACGCCACCCGCCAGAACGCCTGCCACGGGCTTTGGCCCAACACCCTGGCAGCCTCCATCAGGCCTTTGCCCTGGGCCAGAAACGCCGTGCGCGCCAGCAGGTAGACATAGGGGTAGAACACCAGAACCAGCACGATGATCACGCCACCGGTGGAGCGCACCCGTGGCAACCTCAGGCCCATGCCAAACCATTCGCGTAGCAGGGTTTGCACCGGCCCGGCAAAATCCAGGAGGCCGACAAAAACAAACGCCAACACATAAGCAGGAATCGCAAACGGCAGCATCAGCGCCCAATCCAGCCAACGCCTGCCGGGGAACTCACACAGGCTGGTCAGCCACGCCAGGCTCACGCCGAGCAGCGTGACCCCAACGCCCACCCCGACGATCAGAGTCAGGGTGTTGCCCAGCAGACGCGGCATTTGCGTGTCCCACAGATGGCTCCAGATCTGGCCATCAATGCTTTGCCAGGACAACAGCAAAACGCTCAGCGGCAACAGCACCAGAGCAGCAATGACAAAGACCAGCGGATACCAGCGGCGTTGGGCAGGATGGGCCACGAAGAACTCTCGGAAGGTGGGTATTGAGGTGCAGAAACCATGTAGCCGCTGCCGCAGGCTGCGATGGGTAGCGCAACGACCCCAAAAGATGGAAGGTCCTGCGGCCCTTATCGCAGCCTGCGGCAGCGGCTACAAAAGCATCGTGTTAAGAGACTTTTATCAGTTCCAGCCAGCGCGATCCATCATGCGGATGGCTTCGGCCTGGCGCTTGCCTGCCACTTCGACCGGCAAGGCATCGGCTTTGAACTTGCCCCAGCTGGCCACTTCGGCCGAAGGTGCAACGCTCGGGTTAGCCGGGAACTCCTGGTTAACACCTGCAAAAATCGCCTGGGCTTCAGGGGTGGTCATCCACTCCACCAGTGCCTTGGCCGCTTCCGGATGAGGGGCGTACTTGGTCAGGCCAATGCCCGACAGGTTGACGTGAACCCCACGGTCAGCCTGGTTAGGCCAGAACAGCTTCACCGCCAGATCGGGCTTTTGCTTGTGCAGACGGCCGTAGTAGTAAGTGTTGACGATACCGACGTCGCACTGCCCGGCATTGATCGCTTCAAGCACCGCGATGTCATCCGAGAAGACGTCGGTGGACAGGTTGTTCACCCAGCCCTTGAGGACTTCTTCGGTTTTTTCCGGGCCGTTCACTTCGATCATGGTGGCGGTCAGCGACTGGTTATAAACCTTCTTGGCGGTGCGCAGGCACAGACGGCCTTCCCAGTTCTTGTCAGCCAGGGCTTCGTAGGTCGACAGCTCTTCAGGTTTGACCCGGTCAGTCGAATACGCAATGGTCCGTGCGCGAAGGCTCAAACCTGTCCACTCATGGGAGGAAGAACGGTATTGCGGCGGGATATTTTTGTCGATCACCGCGGAGGTGAACGGCTGCAGAATGCCCATTTGCTCGGCTTGCCACAGGTTACCGGCATCCACGGTCAGCAACAGGTCGGCAGTGGCGTTTTGGCCCTCAGCCTTGATGCGCTGCATCAGCGGCGCTTCCTTGTCGGTGATGAACTTGACCTTGACCCCGGTTTTGGCGGTGTAGGCGTCAAATACCGGTTTGATCAGCTCGTCGATACGCGAGGAGTAAACCACCACTTCATCGGCCGCAGAAACGCTGCTCGCAAAAACGGTTAGGGCCAGGGCAGTCAGTAGACGCTTGGGTGCCAACATGAGGGGCGGTCTCTCTTAATGCGAATCGGGCGTAAATGGTAGTGAATCACATTTGACAGCTCAACCTAACTCGCCTTCGAGGAGTTACCAGATGTTGCAGGCAGCCGCCCCACACCGTCGCAAAAACTTCAGGCCTTGGCCAACGGCGGCAAGTCGCCGCTCAGGCCAAGCGCCTGGCGCACGAACATGGCTTTCGCTTCAGGCATTTTGTTGACCCATTTCAAACCGGTGTTGCGCAACAAGCGGGCGGTCAGCGAATCAGCCTGGAACAGGCGCTCAAACCCTTCCATTGCTGCCATCAAGGCCAGGTTGTGCGGCATGCGCCGACGTTCAAAGCGGCTGAGCACACGCACGTCCGCCAAGCGCTCGCCACGGTCTGCGGCATGCAGCAGCACATCTGCCAGCACCGCTGCATCCAGGAAGCCCAGGTTCACGCCCTGCCCGGCCAGCGGGTGGATGGTGTGCGCCGCATCCCCGATCAACGCCAGGCCTTCGGCCACGTAACGCTTGGCGTGACGCTGACGCAGCGGCACACAAACCCGCGGATCGGCACTTATCACGCTGCCCAGACGGCCTTCAAAGGCCAGTTCCAACTCGCGGCAGAAGGCTGCGTCGTCCAATGCCATCAGGTGTTCGGCTTGTTCGGGGGTGGTCGACCAGACAATCGAGCACCAGTCCTGCCGGCCGTCGCGCTCCAGTGGCAAAAACGCCAGCGGGCCGTGGTCGGTAAAACGTTGCCAGGCGGTCCGTTGGTGCGGCTCTGAGCAGCGAACGCTGGTGACAATGGCATGATGCATGTAATCCCACTCGCGGGTCTCACAGCCGGTCAGGCGGCGTACCGCCGAATTGGCGCCATCGGCGGCAATCACCAGAGGCGCACGCACGGTGCGGCCATCCGCGAGGGTCAGCAGCCATTCGTCGCCAGAGCGGCGCATCTGTTCCAGCCGCGCATTGGCATGCAGTTCGATATTGCTGGCCTGCAAGCATTCAAGCAGGGCGTCCTGCACCACGCGGTTTTCGACGATATGGCCGAGCACTTCGGCATGCACGCTGGCCGCCGAGAAATGGATCTGCCCCGTGCCGCTGCCATCCCATACGTGCATGTGCGCATACGGGCTGACGCGACGCCGGGTAATGCCATCCCAGGCGCCAAGACGCTGCAAAATGCGCTGACTGGCGGCCGACAGGGCACTGACCCGAGGCTCGAACGGCGCCTGGGCTGTAAAGGGTTTGACGCTCAGCGGGCTGCCATCGAGCAGCAGGATTTTCAAGCCACTCTCTTTGAGCGCCAGCGCCAGCGCACTTCCGACCATTCCGGCCCCAACAATCAGCAGATCTGCGCGCATTTCCATGCTTTAAGCCTGTCTCGCTAGCGGCGTACGCCGCACCTGAAAAAATGGATCGACACGGAGCGCAAGCGCCCCGGTCGTCATCAACTGTCTGCGCGGGTGCCCAGGCCCATGGCCTGGCGGGCAAACCAGCGCTTGGCCGGTGGCAATAGATCAAGGCCGAGCAAGCCGAGGTTTCGCGCAAAGGACACCAGCGGCTGCTCGCTGCCAAAGACCCGCGTTACCTGGTCCGAGAAGCCGATGGTCAGTTGCTGGTCGAGTTTTTGAGCCTGTTGATAACTCAACAGCGTGGCGAAATCACCGGGCTTTTTATCACTGCCCAGCAAGGCATCGGCCAGGGCCTGGGCATCGCGCAGGGACAGGTTAAAGCCCTGACCGGCAATCGGGTGCAGGCTGTGGGCAGCGTTACCCAACACCGTCAGGTGCGGGCGTACCTGCTCCTCGGCTTCAACCAGCGTCAGCGGGTACAGATGCCGCGCCCCCACTTGTTTAAGCGTGCCCAGGCGATAGCCGAACACTCCCTGCAACTCGCTGAGAAAGCTGCGCTCGTCCAAAGCCGCCAGACGCTGCGCGTCCATGCCCAGACGCGTCCACACCAGTGCGCAGCGGTTGTCCGGCAACGGCAGCAAGGCCATCGGCCCTTCTTCGGTGAAACGTTCAAACGCCATCCCGCCATGGGGCCGGCTCGGGGTGATGTTGGCAATCAGCGCGCTCTGGTTATAAGGCTGCTGGCGCACATGAATGCCCAACTGCTCGCGCAAGCCTGAACGGCCGCCATCGGCCAATACCGCGAGGTCGCACTCCAGGGTGGTCTCATCGTTGAGGGTCAGGCGGTAGCCGTCTTCCAGCGGTTGCATGTGGATAACTTCAGCCGGGCAACGCCAGCTGATCACGTCCGGGTCCAGACTTTTCCACAGGCACTGGCCCAGCCAGGCGTTTTCGACCACATAACCCAGCGCCGGAACGCCTTCTTCGCTGGCCGACAAACGCGCCGTTGAGAAACGCCCGCGATCGGACACATGAATGTCCTTGATCGGCTCACCGCGCTCGGCAATGGCTGACCACAGGCCCAAACGCTCATAAATTTGCCGCGCGCCATAGCTCAGCGCCGAAGAACGGGCGTCGTAGCTGGGCTGGTAGCTATTGCCGGGCGCAAACGGCTCGATCAATACAATCTTCCAGCCTCGGGCCTTGGCCCCGGCCTGCAACGCCAGCGCCAGGCTAGCCCCCACCAGACCGCCACCGATAATGGCCAGATTGACGCGGCTCATGCCGCGCTCGATCGCGCAGCAGCCATCAAGGCTTCGATTTCGGCAACGGCTTTCGGCACGTCGCCGCTCAGAATTTCACAGCCATTTTTAGTGACCACAACGTCGTCCTCGATCCGCACACCAATACCGCGCCATTTTTTGGCGACATTCAGGTTGTTAGGACTGATATAGATGCCCGGCTCGACGGTCAGGGTCATGCCGACCTCCAGCACGCGCCACTCACCGCCAACCTTGTATTCGCCCACGTCATGCACATCGAGCCCCAGCCAGTGGCCGGCGCGGTGCATGTAAAACGCCTTGTAGGCCTCGCTGGCAATCAGCTCTTGAACATCGCCCTGCAGCAAGCCCAGTTCCACAAGACCTGCGGTAATCACCTGAACCGTGGCTTCGTGGGCCTGGTTCCAGTGCTTGTCGGGCGCGATCTGGGTGAAGGCGGCTTCCTGCGCCGCCAACACCAGTTCGTAAATGGCCTTTTGCTCCGGCGAAAACCTGCCATTGACCGGGAACGTGCGGCTGATGTCGCTGGCGTAGCAGTCGATCTCGCAGCCGGCATCAATCAATACCAGGTCGCCGTCCTTGAGCAGGGCGTCGTTCTCCTGGTAATGCAGGATGCAGCTGTTATCACCTGAGGCGACGATCGAGCCATAGGCTGGCATTTTTGCCCCGCTTTTACGGAATTCGTAATCCAGTTCAGCCTCAAGGCTGTACTCATGCAACCCGACGCGGCTGGCCTGCATGGCACGCACATGGGCGCGAGCCGAAATGTGCGCCGCGTGGCGCATGACCTTGAGTTCTGCTGCCGATTTATACAGGCGCATGTCATGCAGCAGATGATCCAGAGCAACGAATTCGTCAGGCGGCTGAGCGCCGAGGCTCGCCTTGGAGCGGATCGCGTTGATCCACTCCATCAGCTTGCGGTCGAATTCAGGGTTGCTGCCCATCGCCGAATACACACGGTCACGGCCTTCGATCAGCCCCGGCAGGATGTCGTCGATGTCGGTAATGGGAAACGCGTCGTCGGCACCGAAGTCGCTGATCGCGCCTTCTTGCCCGGCACGCAAGCCATCCCACAGCTCGCGTTCAACGTTGCGCTCGCGGCAAAACAGCACGTATTCGCCGTGCACCCGGCCAGGGATCAAAACGATCACGGCCTGGGGCTCGGGAAAGCCGCTCAGGTACTGGAAATTGCTGTCTTGACGATAAACATGTTCGACATCGCGATTACGAATCGCCACCGCGGCGGCGGGGAGGATCGCAATACTGTTGGGCTCCATCTGCGCCATGAGTGCCTTGCGGCGACGTGCGTATTCCGATTTCGGGATATGAATCATGGGCAGACGGGTTCCCTCTTGACGATCAATCAGTGTAGCGAAGGCTTGGCGGCAGCTGGTTCTGCGGGCTTCTTGGTTTCAGTGAACAGCAACAATGGCGCAACGCGCAGGTATTCCATCACTTCCATGTAGTCGCTTTCGCCGTCTTCGGACTCTTCCAGGGCATCTTGCACCTGGGCAATGGCTGCCAGGTCTTGCAGGACTTCCTTGCCTTCAGTGCTCAAGGCGTTGTCGCGATAATTCAGGCCGAAACCGGAGAGGAAACCCTGGCACCATTGGCCCAACGCGATTGCTCGCTCGGTCAGCGGCGCGTCATCGGTTGGCAACAACAGCACGACCGTCATGTCGTCGCCGGTCAGTTCGCCTTTAACCATCTCTTGCAAACCGATCAGGGCATTGCGTACGTTGTCTTGAATTTCGCCTTCGAGCAGATCGGCGGCGTCAGCCAACCAGCCGTCGTGGTCGAAGCCGGCGCCAGCAGCGCTGCGACCCAGCAACAGGCCGTGCAGTTCTGCAGGCGAAACATTATGGCCGCTGGCGGTCAGCAGGGTGGCGAAGGCTTGATACGGGGAATTCTGGATAGGCATGGTCAGCTAGGCGCCAAGCGGCGCAATGTCTAGAATGGAGGGCTTGTATCCTAGCATCGGCAGCCGTGCCAGACCATCGAGGCGTCAACTCGTTTGACGCAGGGTCTGTGGACATTTCGTTGTGGCTGCGACGAAACGCCAACAGACCCTAACCATCCATCAGAAAAAAGACAGTAGGACACAATGGAAGACACCGACCTGCATGCACTGATGGCTAGACTCGAGTTGCTGATTAGCCGAGTCGAGCAACTAAAACGTCAAAACGGACTCTTAATAGCTCAGGAAAAAACTTGGCGCGAGGAACGCGCGCACCTCATTGAAAAAAACGAAATCGCCCGACACAAGGTCGAATCGATGATTTCGCGCCTCAAAGCCCTGGAGCAAGACTCATGAGTTCAAGCAGTAGCGTTACCGTGCACATCCTCGATAAAGAGTATTCGATCATGTGCCCTCAGGAAGAACGCACCAACCTGGTGAGTGCAGCCCGGTATCTGGATGGCAAGATGCGTGAAATCCGCAGCAGCGGCAAAGTCATTGGCGCCGACCGCATCGCCGTGATGGCCGCGCTGAATATCACCCATGATCTGCTGCACAGGCAGGAGGTCACCGAAGTACAGACCAACAGCACCACCCGTGAACAGGTGCGCGACCTGCTGGAGCGTGTTGATCTGGTGCTGGCCACTGATCCGGCTGAACGTCAAAGCTGATTCAAAACGTTACTTTGGGGTATACTCGCGTCACTCCCTGGAGTATTCGCCAGTTAGCGATGTCCCTGAGCCGATTCGCACTACCCTGGAGCTTGCACGTTGGGCCGGTGTGCATGTCCGCTAGACGGAAAGCCTTAAGGTCTACTGCAACTTCCACCTTGAACTTTCGGGTTCAAGGGCCAAGCCGACAGCGGTACGTCGGGGAGCCTGATTTCCAAGCGCAATGCCAGCCACCCGCTGGCATTGGCTTACACGAGCCACCATCCGGTGAACTCGCCTTTGAACAGCACGCCATATGAACGAACCTGCGCCGCCTACCCGCCCGCAACTTCGCCGAATGCTGCGCAAAGCCCGCCGCGACTTGTCGCCGTGCGAGCAACGCCAGGCCGCCCGAGGCCTGTACCGGCAACTGGCGCAGCATCCGCTGTTTCGCCGTGCCAAACACATCTCGCTGTACCTGCCCACTGACGGTGAAATCGATCCGCGCCTGCTGCTGCGCGAAGCTCAGCGCCGGGGCAAGATCACCTACCTGCCGGTCCTCAGCGCCTGGCCAAGAACCAAGATGGTCTTTCAGCGGATTGCTCCCGGCGAAAAGCTGATCCCAAATCGTTTTCGCATTCTCGAACCGCGCATCAACCGCGCACTCCAACGCAAGGTCTGGGCACTCGACCTGGTGTTGTTGCCGTTGGTGGGGTTTGATGCCACGGGGGGACGCCTGGGCATGGGCGGCGGCTTTTATGACCGCAGCCTGGCGTATCAGGCCAGACGCCAAAGCTGGCGCAAGCCGACGCTATTGGGTCTGGCCCACGAATGTCAGAAAGTTGAATGCCTGGCGCAGGCCAGTTGGGATGTACCGTTACAAGGCACGGTCTCGGACAAGCAGTGGTACGTCGCCCACTGAACACTAAGGCATCGCGGTTGAAACGATACCTTCGAAGGAAATGTTAGCGTTTGAAAGGCTGTACTTGCTGTTGCGCCAGTTCAGCCGGCGCGTCGGTCGAGTTGGACCACAGACTTTGCGCATAACCCGTTGTGACCACGCCCAAACCGAACAAAATAACCAACATCCACAGTAAATCCGGTTTGCGTTTCATCGATTGCCCTCCTTCAGGCAAATCAACACGATGACAGCAACGGTTTTTGTTATAGGCCGTGCAGCAGCGTCAAGCTTAAAAGCCCGGCATTCTGCGGCAACGCGAACAGACACGCAAACGTTGACGTCAACCGACTGTCGGTTTAACAAAATGTTGCAGGACAATGTTACCGAACCGTTTGTAAGGAGCAGTAAAAATGGCCTTTTGGTTAATGAAATCCGAGCCAGACGAGTTCTCGATCAAGGACTTGCAAAAGCTTGGCGAAGCACGCTGGGACGGCGTGCGTAATTACCAGGCGCGCAACTTCATGCGGGCCATGGCGGTAGGTGACGCATTCTTTTTTTACCACTCCAGTTGCCCCGAACCGGGCATTGCCGGGATTGGCCGAATCGTTCAGGCCGCTTACCCGGACCCCACCGCCCTCGACCCCGAAAGCCATTATTTCGACCCCAAGGCCAGCGCCGAGAAAAACCCGTGGAGCGCACTGCAAGTGGCCCATGAGCAAACCTTCCCCAAGGTGATCAAACTCGACTATCTGAAACAGCAGACTGCCCTGGCTGAAATGGCGCTGGTACAAAAAGGCAGCCGCCTTTCAGTGATGCCCGTTACCCCGCAACAGTGGGCAGTGGTGATGGGGTTGCTTTAACCCACTACCAAAAACCTGTGACAGGCAGCATCCCGTTTTTGCGTCTAGGCTCTGGTCTTCCTTTGACTGGCATCAAGTTGCTCCGGCCTTGAAACCATCAAACTAGAGCGCTCTGTGGCACAGGATGCAGGCATGTCCAAGAATCATCGCATTTCCCATTACTTCGTTATTCCTTTGGCCATCCTGCTGGTTGCAGCAGGCGGGTTCGGTTACTGGAAGTCCCTGCACGACCGACTCCCTGAAGGCATCAGCATGGGCAACGGGCGGCTCGAATCCACCGAAGTGCAGATCGCGGCAAAAACCCCGGGCCGTCTGGCTGAAGTGCTGGTCGACGAGGGTGATCGTGTGACCCAGGGCCAACTGCTGGCCCGCATGGACACCCGCACCCTGGAAGCCAGCCGCACGCAAGCCGAAGCCGAAGTCCTGCGCGCCCGCCAGACCCTGGCCGCCAACGAAGCCAACGTGCAATTGCGCCAAAGCGAAAAACTGCTGGCCAGCCAGGAACTCAAGCGCTTCCGCCAACTGGCCGAACGCGGTTTTGCCAGCGGCCAGCAACTCGATCAGCAACAGGCACGATTCGATACCAGCAACGCGGCAGTGGTCGCAGCACAGGCCCAGGTTGCAGCCGCCAAAGCCGCGATTGGCTCATCCCAGGCTCAGGTTGCACAACTGACCAGCGAAATCGATGACAGCAGCCTGCGCGCGCCCATCAACGGCGTGATCCAGCTGCGCCTGGCCGAGCCCGGCGAAGTGCTGGGCGCAGGCGGGCGGGTATTCATGATGATCGACCCGAGCGACCAGTACATGAACCTGTACTTGCCCGCTTCGGTGGTCGGCAAGCTGACCGTCGGCGCTGACGCCCGCATCGTGCTCGACGCCCTGCCAGACCGGGCGCTGCCGGCCAAAATCGCTTTCGTCGCCGCCAAGTCGCAGTTCACCCCTAAAGAAGTCGAAACCCGCGACGAGCGTCAAAAACTGGTGTTCCGCGTCAAGCTGCGCCTGACCGACCCCGGCGCCGTGCCTCAGGCCAAACCGGGTATGCCGGGGGCAGGTTATGTACGAACCGCAGACGTGCCTTGGCCGGCTAATCTGCAATGAGCGACTTGGCGATCAACGCCAGTGGCATCAGCCACCGGTACGGCAAACAGCTGGCCCTGACCGACATCGCTTTCAGCCTGCCCAAAGGCACGCGCTGCGGGCTGATCGGCCCGGACGGTGCAGGCAAATCAAGCCTGCTGGGGCTCATTGCCGGGGTTAAAAAACTTCAGCAAGGCAGCCTTGAAGTACTGGGCGGCCCCATTGACGATCGCCGCCATCGCAACACGCTGTACCCGCTGATTGCGTTCATGCCCCAGGGCTTGGGCGGTAATCTTTACCCCGAATTGTCGATCAGCGAGAACATCCGCTTTTTTGGCACCCTGTTCGGCCTGTCAAAAGAGGACTGCGAACAACGCATGGCCGAGTTGCTCAAGGCCACTGACCTGGAACGCTTTGCCGAGCGACCGGCGGGCAAGCTGTCAGGCGGGATGAAGCAAAAGCTGGGGCTGTGCTGCGCGCTGATTCACGAACCGGACTTGCTGATCCTCGACGAACCCACCACCGGCGTCGATCCGCTGTCGCGGCGGCGCTTCTGGGAGCTGGTGGATGACGTGCGCAGCCAGCGCCCGCAACTGACGTTGCTGGTGGCCACGGCCTATATGGAGGAAGCCGAGCAATTTGAACACTGCCTGATGCTCGACCGCGGCAAGTTGATCGCCGCCGGTTTAAGCCAGGAACTGGCGGCCGTCACCGGCACCGGCAAACTCGACGAAGCCTTCACCCACTACCAGGGCGACAGCGGCCACAACAGCGAGCCGCTGGTGATCCCGCCTCGCACCAGCGACAACAGCGATATCGCCATTGAAGCCCACGACCTGACGCTCAAATTCGGCGATTTTACGGCGGTCAACAACGTCAGTTTCGCCATCGGCCGGGGCGAGATTTTCGGCTTTCTGGGCTCCAACGGTTGCGGCAAAACCACCACCATGAAAGTCCTGACCGGGCTGATGCCAGCAACCGAAGGCAGTGCCAAATTGCTCGGCAACCCGGTGAATGCAAAAGACCTGGCCACCCGCAAGCGTGTGGGTTTCATGTCGCAAAGCTTCTCGCTGTACGGTGAATTGAGCGTGCGGCAAAACCTGGAGCTGCATGCGCAATTATTCGACCTGCCCAAGGACGAAAGCCAGACCCGCATCGAAGAACTGATCGCGCGTTTCGACCTGGGCGAGGTGGCCACACAGCAATCCGGCGAGCTGCCGCTTGGGCTGCGCCAGCGTTTGTCACTGGCGGTGGCCGTGCTGCATCGCCCCGAAGTGCTGATCCTCGACGAACCGACTTCTGGCGTCGACCCGGCCGCCCGCGATGACTTCTGGCGCTTGCTGATCGAACTGTCGCGCGAGCAGGGGGTGACCATCTTTTTGTCCACCCACTTTATGAACGAAGCCCAGCGCTGCGACCGTATTTCGTTGATGCACGCGGGCAAGGTCCTGGCCTGCGACACGCCCGATGCACTACAGCGCCAGTTCCAGGGCGACACCCTGGAAGCGGCGTTTGTCACTTGCCTGGAACAGGCACAAAACGATCAGGGCGCCATCCCTGCCCCCGAAGCGGCGCCCGTCGCCACGCCTGCCGTCAATGCACCGCCGCCAGTCAGCAAAAAGGGGTTCAGCCTGACCCGTCTGATCGCCGTGGCCAGCCGCGAGTCTAAAGAGTTGCTGCGTGACAAGGTGCGCATGGCGTTCGCCTTGCTGGGTGCAGTCTTCATGATGGTGATTTTCGGCTACGGCATTTCACTCGACGTCGAGAACCTCGCCTTCGCCGTCTACGACCAGGACCAGAGCCCGCAAAGCCGCGCCTACCTGGAAGCCTTCCGCAGTTCGCGCTACTTCGAAGAGCACGCGCCCATCCGCAGCGCTGACGAGTTGCACAAACGCCTGCAACGCTCCGAAATCAAGATTGCTCTGGAGATCCCGCCGGGGTTTGGCCGCGACCTGTACGCCGGGCGCCAGCCCACTGTCGCCGCCTGGCTGGATGGCGGCATGCCGTTCCGTGCCGAAACCAGCCGCAATTATGTCGAGGCGGTGCACACCGCCAACCTTGAGCAACTGGCCGCACACAGCAGCCCGGCGCAAAGCAAACAAGGGGTGGCCAAGCTCGAAACCCGTTTTCGCTACAACCAGGACGTGATCAGCGTAAACGCCATTGGCCCCGGGGTGATGGCGCTGATTCTCGCGTTTATCCCGGCCATGCTCACCGCGCTGGGCATTGTGCGCGAAAAAGAACTGGGTTCGATTACCAACTTCTACGCCACGCCCCTGACCCGGCTCGAATTCCTGCTCGGCAAGCAGGCCCCGTATCTGGCCGTGAGCCTGGTCAACCTGGCGTTGCTGGTGGCAATGAACCGCTGGCTGTTCGGCGTTCCGTTCAAAGGCAGCGGCGTCACGCTGGCACTGGGCGGGCTGTTGTATGTGCTGGCGACCACCAGCATGGGGTTGCTGATTTCCGCCTTCACCCGCACCCAGATCGCAGCGATCCTGGGAACCATGATCATCACCAGCCTGCCGACCATTCAGTTCTCCGGGCTGATCGTGCCCCGCTCCTCCCTCGATGGCTCAGCGGCACTGATGGGCATGCTGTTCCCGGCCGGACACTTTCTCGACATTGCCGTGGGCACCTTCACCAAAGCCCTGGATCTGCGCCAGTTGTGGCCGCAATGCCTGGCGCTGCTGGGGTTCTTTGTCGCGTTTACCGGGCTGAGCCTGATCATGCTCAAGAAGCAGGAGGTTTGATGCACAAGCTCTCGCACATCCTGCGCCTTGGCCTTAAAGAACTGACCAGCCTGCGCCACGACAGCGTGCTGCTGCTGTTTTTGTTCTACGCCTTCACCGTGGCCATTTATATGCCCGCTGCCGGCTCGATTATCGGTGTGCACAATGCCAGCGTTGCCATCGTCGATGAAGACCACAGCGCCTTGTCGCGCAAGCTCGGCGAATCGCTCCTGCCCCCGGAATTTCAAACCCCGCAAACCCTGCCCTATAGCCAGCTGGACCAGTCAATGGACAGCGGCCAATACACCTTTGTGATCAACGTGCCGGTCAACTTTCAAGCCGACTTGCTGGCCGGTCGTGAGCCGAGCGTGCAGGTCAACGTTGATGCCACGGCCATGAGTCAGGCGTTCATGGGCGCGGGGTATATCGGGCGGATCTTTCAGCGCGAACTGCTTGAATACACCGGCCAAGGCGAAGCCGCAGCGAAAACCCCGGTGCTGCTCAGCAGTCGGGCACTGTTCAACCCCAACCTGGAAGGCGGGTGGTTCCTGGCTGTGATCCAGATCGTCAACAACATCACCATTCTGGCCATCGTGCTGACGGGCACCGCCCTGCTGCGCGAGCGCGAACACGGCACCCTCGACCATTTGCTGGTACTGCCGCTGACCGCGCTGGAAATCATGCTGGCAAAAATCTGGAGCAATATGCTGGTGGTGGTGCTGTGCACCTGGATATCGCTGGAAGTGGTGGTCAAGTGGGCACTGGGCGTGCCGCTGGCGGGGTCGTTGACCCTGTTCTTGCTGGTGACCGCGCTGTACCTGTTTGCCAGCACCGCGCTGGGGATTTTCCTCGCGACCCTGGCCCGCTCAACGCCGCAATTTGGCTTGCTGGCGATCCCGGTGATCATCCCGATGCTGTTGCTCTCGGGCGGCAGCACGCCGCTGGACAGCATGCCCCAGTGGCTGCAATGGGTGATGCAGTGCTCGCCGTCGACCCACTTCGTGAGCCTGAGCGCGGCGATATTGTTCCGTGATGCGGGCGTGAATGTGGTGTGGCCGGACTTGTTGGCACTGGCCGGCATCGGGCTGGTGTTCTTTGCCATTGCGCTGGCGCGGTTTCGAAAGAGTTTGGCGTCGTAGCGTAGAGCCCTCTCCCAAAGGGAGAGGGTTGGGGTGAGGGGCTTTGAGCCTTTACTGAACAATCAAATTGTTAAACAGCAAATCGTCCACCATCGGCTTGCCGGTTTCATCGGTCATCACCTGCTGGATCTGCTTCAAGGCTTCCTGACGCAGCTTCTCCTTGGCCTCGACGCTGCCCAGGGTTTCGCTGGTCTGCTGGGTAAACAAGCCCACCAGTTGGTTGCGAATCAACGGGTCATTGGCTTTAACCGCCTTGGCCGCCTCGTTGCCCGTCACGCGCAAGGAAATATCGGCCTTGTACACTTTGAGCCTCGAACTGCCGTCCAGGCCGTAGTTGCCCACAAACGGCGGGCTCAGGGTGATATAGCTGACCTTGTCGCCGCCCTCTGGCGCCTCTTCGGCCACAGCTGCCATCGGCAAGGACAGGGCCAGCATCAACATGATCCACGCTTTCACAATTCGCTCCTTTGTACGGTTTGGGGGCAAGCATACGGGGCTGCTTGCGAGACTCTCCAGGGTTATCGGCCAGCACCTGAAAACCCGTAGGCATGAGCGTCTTACTCGTGTTGAACTGCGCTCGCCATCAGTAGCGTCCTGACGCTTTCGGGCAGCATATCTACAAATTTGCGGCTGATTTTTCGCTGGCAGGCTTTAGTCACTTTATCGATGTCACGTGAAAGCTCGTACAAACCGGTGGCTAACCGATCGCGGGAGTACCGCCCGTCCTCAAATCCTTCAATCATTCGGTAGCGGGTCAACTTAAAAAACGTCAGCTGCGCCAGCGGTATGTCGACCCCGCGACGAATGTAATGCTTAACTTCCCGGTTGAACTGAAGGCAAGTTGCCCGTGTGATATCTGGCACCGGCCTGAGCGGCTGGTCCTTTGCTCGTGCTTCAAGCACCAGAAACATCACGATAAACCACGCTGACCACTTCATCGCCTTCTCCCCCGAGTTGCACCAAGCCGCGCCCACATGGGTGCAGAGGGGGAAATACTATTTGTGTGTTTACGGATTGTTCAGGTCAAGGGCTCCGATCCAATCGTGGGACGGATCCGATTAAACGGACAGCAGGATCTAACGCTAGGACTTGAACGAGCCGCAACGCTTGAGCCGCGCCTCCAGGTTTCGATCGGGCATGGCGTGGCTGCGCAAAGCGCTGACGGTCTGCTCGACATAATCGCGAGTGGTACCGTAGCGCCCGCTGGCGTTGGCCAGTACCTGGCTCAACACGCCATCTGGCAGGTTGCCCGCATAGCTGGGCAAATGTCGCTCCAGTACAAACCCCAAGGCCTGCACCTGACTGCCATCTTCCAGCCGGCAGGTCAGCCAGTGAGGTCGGTACGAGGGCACCGGCATTTCGCGCAGCCACAAGGCGTAGAGCGACGCATCGAGGTTGTCCTCGGGCAGGCGATAGGCAAAACCGCTGCACGAGCCGCCCCGGTCCAGACCAAACACCAACCCCGGCCACTGCGGCGTTCCGCGATGCTCGTGGGACCACAGATACAGCCCGCGGTGATAGCCATGCACCCGGCCACGCACGCGCTCGACCGCCGAGCACTCGGGGCGCCAGATCAGTGAGCCATAGGCAAAGAGCCAAACCGGCCCGCCTTGATGGCGCGCCATGGTAGTTTGCAAGGATTGCTGGAGCTGTTCGGGAGTCAACGCGGCCCCGAGATCGAGTCGCGGAGGGTAGGCCAGATTCAGGCAGACAGATTCACGGGTAGTCATCGCAGAAGGCATTGGGTCCTACAGGCATTACACGCGGCAAACAAAAATATCGGTCTGAATCTTATAGCACTAAAAATCAAATGACCCTTGCAGCAAGACGTATGGCTCGGTAACAGTCCAAAAATGTTGGTTTCGTTCAGGGAGTCTTTAAACATTCCCTTTATAGTTGCCCGCCACAGGCGCATACCCTCTGAGGTCGTGAAATGAAAAACATTGGGATCTGCTACCTGTTGATATTGGCGTATGCCAGTTCAGCATTGGCACAAGATGACACGCAACAAAAAGACGATGGCTTCTGGTACCTGCAAACCAGCGTCTATACCCGGCACTTCTCGCCAGACCCGGATCACAACAACAATCAGGACTTGATCGGCCTTGAGTACAACGATGGCTCAGGATGGCTTGCCGGGGGTGCGACCTTTCGCAACTCGTTCAGCCAGCGCTCGTACTACGCCTACGCGGGCAAACGCTTTGATAGCGATACGTACCCCGTGTATTTGAAGCTGACGGCGGGTTTGATCGAGGGCTATCACGGCGAATATCAGGACAAGATCCCGCTCAATCGCTTCGGCGTGGCGCCAGTGATTATTCCTTCGGTGGGCGCTCATTACGGCCCGGTGGCTGCCGAGCTGGTGTTGCTCGGCTTCAATGCGGCAATGATCACAACAGGGCTGCGTTTTTGAAGCACCTCGTAGCAGCGAGTCAGCTGCTACGGGATGTTCAGGTGCGCGGGCAGTAGGCAAACACATCGGCACGCATCTGGTGTGCGTCCATGCCCGCAGCCACCAGCGCATCAAGAGTGCCGTAGATCATCGCAGGCGAGCCGCTGGCATATACATGCACATTGGCCAGATCGCTGATGTCTTCGCACACGGCCTCATGCAACATGCCGCACCGCCCTTCCCAGCCACACAAGTCACTCACTACCTTGTGCAGGAACAGGTTGGGGATTTTCTCCCATTCGGCCCATTCTTCCAGGGTGTAGAAGTCTTCGGGGCGACGTACCCCCCAGTACAAATGTACCGGGTGGTCGAAGCCTTTTGCGCGGCAATGTTCTATCAGGCTGTGCATCTGCGCCATGCCGGTGCCCGCTGCAATCAATACCAACGGCCCGTCCGGCAATTCGGACAAATGTGTGTCACCGAACGGCAGCTCAAGGCGAACCATCTTGTTGCGTTGCAGTTGTTCGATCAGGCGCCGGGCGCTGTCTTCGCGTACCAGCACATGCAGCTCAAGGTCGCGCCCTGAATGCGGTGCGCTGGCGAGTGAAAACGCCGATTTTTCGCCATTTTCACGCTCCAGCATCACATATTGCCCGGCGTGATAACGCGGCGGCTTGCCGGCCGGCGCACGCAAGCGCACCCGCCACACATCGCCGCCCATATCGACACATTCGGTCAACTGACACGCCAGGCTACGCACCGGTAACTCTCCTAACGCAAGCACGCCATCCCACAACACCACACAGTCTTCAAGCGGGGCCGCCAGGCACGTATAAAACTCGCCGTGATCGCGCACGTCACCCGCCTGCTCCACCTGGCCTTCAACCAACAGGGCCGCACACACGTGGCAATTACCATTGCGGCAGCTCTGCGGGCATTCATAGCCCAGGCGTTGCGCCGCATCCAGAATTCGCTCGCCAGGCAAGGTTTCCAGCACCGCACCTGAAGGCTGCAAGGTTACACGCATCAATCTATTCCTAATTGATTCCAGATGTCATCGATCCGGCGGGTGACCGCCTCGTCCTTAACGATGACACGGCCCCATTCACGGGTGGTTTCACCCGGCCATTTGTTGGTTGCATCAAGGCCCATCTTCGAGCCAAGACCGGAAACCGGCGAGGCAAAATCGAGGTAATCGATTGGCGTGTTGTCGATCATCACCGTGTCGCGCTTGGGGTCCATGCGCGTGGTAATGGCCCAGATCACGTCGTTCCAGTCGCGGGCATTGATGTCGTCGTCGGTGACGATAACGAATTTGGTGTACATGAACTGGCGCAAAAACGACCACACACCGAGCATTACGCGCTTGGCGTGCCCCGGGTACTGCTTCTTGATGGTCACGATGGCCATGCGGTACGAGCAGCCTTCGGGCGGCAGGTAGAAGTCGGTAATTTCCGGGAACTGCTTTTGCAGGATCGGCACAAACACTTCGTTGAGCGCCACGCCCAGGATCGCCGGCTCATCAGGTGGACGGCCGGTGTAGGTGCTGTGGTAGATCGGCTTGACCCGATGGGTGATGCGCTCGACGGTGAACACCGGAAAGCTGTCGACTTCGTTGTAGTAACCGGTGTGGTCGCCGTACGGGCCTTCGGGGGCCATCTCGCCAGGGTGAATCACACCCTCGAGAATGATTTCTGCGGTGGCAGGCACCTGAAGGTCGTTGCCACGGCACTTCACCAGTTCGGTGCGATTGCCACGCAGCAAGCCCGCAAAGGCGTACTCGGACAAGCTGTCCGGCACAGGGGTCACGGCGCCCAGAATGGTCGCAGGGTCTGCTCCAAGAGCCACGGATACCGGGAATGGCTGGCCGGGGTGTTTTTCACACCAGTCGCGGTAGTCCAGCGCACCGCCACGGTGGCTCAGCCAGCGCATGATGACCTTGTTGCGGCCAATCACCTGCTGACGATAAATGCCCAGGTTCTGACGTTCCTTGTTCGGACCTTTGGTCACGGTCAGGCCCCAGGTAATCAGGGGCGCCACGTCGCCAGGCCAGCAGTGCTGAACCGGCAACTGGGCAAGGTCGACGTCATCACCTTCAATGACCACTTCCTGGCACACCGCGTCTTTGACGACTTTCGGGGCCATGGCAATGATCTTGCGGAAGATCGGCAACTTGGACCACGCGTCTTTGAGACCTTTAGGCGGTTCTGGCTCTTTAAGGAACGCCAGCAGCTTGCCGATTTCACGTAATTCACTGACCGCTTCGGCGCCCATACCCAAGGCCACGCGCTCCGGCGTACCAAACAGGTTGCCGAGCACAGGAATGTCGTAACCCACCGGGTTTTCGAACAGCAAGGCCGGACCTTTGGCGCGCAAAGTGCGATCGCAAATTTCTGTCATTTCCAGCTTGGGAGACACTGGAACCTGGATGCGCTTGAGTTCACCGCGCTTTTCCAGGCCGCTGATAAAGTCGCGTAAGTCGCGATACTGCATGCTTGAGCCTCGTAGTGGCCGTGGCGTTGGGAAACAGAGTGTAGCGCCCAAGCCGTCTGTTCAGAAGGGAGAGCTGCCCGGATCAAAAAAGCTCAGACAGCAAAAAGCCGGGTTTCCCCGGCTTTTGCTTAGCCTGCGATAACTTACTTGCGCTTCATCGACAGGAAGAACTCATCGTTGGTCTTGGTCTGTTTCAGCTTGTCGATCAAGAACTCGATAGCTGCGACTTCGTCCATAGGATGCAACAGCTTGCGCAAAATCCACATGCGTTGCAGCTCGTCGTCCGCGGTCAGCAACTCTTCGCGGCGTGTGCCGGAGCGGTTGATGTTGATCGCAGGGAAGACGCGCTTTTCAGCGATCTTGCGGTCCAGAGGCAGTTCCATGTTGCCGGTGCCTTTGAACTCTTCGTAGATCACTTCATCCATCTTCGAGCCGGTTTCAACCAGCGCGGTAGCGATGATGGTCAGCGAGCCGCCTTCTTCGATGTTTCGCGCAGCACCGAAGAAACGCTTTGGCTTCTCAAGGGCGTGAGCATCGACACCACCGGTCAATACCTTGCCGGAGCTCGGAATCACGGTGTTGTAGGCACGGGCCAGACGGGTGATGGAGTCGAGCAGGATCACCACGTCTTTTTTGTGTTCGACCAGGCGCTTGGCCTTCTCGATCACCATTTCAGCAACCTGCACGTGGCGGGTTGGCGGCTCGTCGAAAGTGGAGGCAACCACTTCGCCGCGCACGGTACGCTGCATTTCGGTTACTTCTTCCGGGCGCTCGTCGATCAACAGAACGATCAAGTGCACTTCAGGGTTGTTACGCGAAATGTTCGACGCGATGTTCTGCAACATGATGGTCTTGCCCGCTTTT
This sequence comes from Pseudomonas deceptionensis, assembly GCF_900106095.1. NCBI lineage: Bacteria > Pseudomonadati > Pseudomonadota > Gammaproteobacteria > Pseudomonadales > Pseudomonadaceae > Pseudomonas > Pseudomonas deceptionensis. Next base: position 769,581 of record NZ_FNUD01000002.1, read on the forward strand.
GGCGGAGCAACGATCAGACCGCGCTGACCTTTACCGATCGGAGCACAGAGGTCGATGACACGACCGGTCAGATCTTCGGTGGAACCGTTACCGATTTCCATCTTCATGCGAATAGTCGGGAACAGCGGGGTCAAGTTCTCGAAGAGAATCTTGTTTTTCGCGTTCTCTGGACGATCGTAGTTGATCGTGTCGACTTTCAGCAGTGCGAAGTACCGCTCGCCTTCTTTAGGCGGACGGATTTTGCCGACGATGGTATCGCCAGTGCGCAAGTTGAAGCGTCGAATCTGGCTAGGCGAGACATAGATATCGTCCGGGCCGGCCAGGTAAGAAGCGTCAGCGGAACGCAGGAAGCCGAAGCCGTCCTGGAGAATCTCCAGCACGCCATCACCGGAGATTTCCTCGCCGCTTTTCGCGTGCTTTTTGAGCAGGGAGAAAATCACGTCCTGCTTGCGCGAACGGGCCATATTTTCTATGCCCATCTGTTCGGCCAATTCGAGCAGTTCGGTAATCGGCTTTTGCTTGAGTTCAGTCAGGTTCATATAGGAATGACGTAATCATTTATGGAGGGGGAAATTAAGCTTTTGGCTTAATGAGGCCGCGCCGCAGAGAAGGCGACAGGATCGCGTACTAATTCGATAAGGAGTGCGTCGGCGACGGCTTGCAGGGGGCAGTGGAGAAACCAGTGCGGGGCCGAATGTACCACTTGAGTTTCATAGCGTCTAGTCCTTGAGCCATGAAAAAGCCCCGCATTTAGCGGGGCTTTTATCGACGCTTAGATATTGGCGTCGAGGAATGCAGCCAACTGCGACTTCGACAGCGCACCGACTTTGGTGGCTTCGACGTTGCCGTTCTTGAACAGCATCAGCGTAGGAATACCACGAACGCCGTGTTTGGCCGGGGTTTCCTGGTTTTCATCAATGTTCAGCTTGGCAACAGTCAGCTTGCCTTTGTAAGTCTCTGCGATCTCGTCCAGAACCGGCGCGATCATTTTGCAAGGGCCACACCATTCAGCCCAGTAGTCGACCAGTACAGCGCCTTCAGCCTTGAGAACATCGGCCTCAAAGCTAGCGTCGGTGACGTGTTTAATAAGATCGCTGCTCATGGAAGTCTCCGTGGTTGTAAGCAAAAACGTAGCACATCATAGCCGTCATCACCGCGTTCAGGAAGCTGAGGGATGATTGACTCTAACTATAGTGGTGCATGAGTGCTGATATCGCTCCGCTCTTTTATGTAAACCCTCGGCATAGCCCGCTCAATTACGGGGCACCCATTACAACTTCCGCGCACCATTGAAGTTCACTCGAACAGCCGAATACCCCCGAACCTGACCTGCGACCTCCAAAAACCGCTGTTGGCATGGCCTGTGCTCTGTTCAAGCCCGGGCATCACCGCCCGCCCGTTTTCGGAGAGTTGCCATGACCCCGCGTTACAGCGCCTTGATTTGCACCTTGTTTGCCAGCCTGATGCTGGTGCAGGCACCGGCCCACGCCAACGATCTTGATGACGTGATTGCACGCGGCACGCTCAAGGTGGCAGTGCCCCAGGACTTCCCGCCCTTCGGCTCGGTCGGCCCGGACATGAAACCACGCGGGCTGGATATCGACACCGCCAGGCTGCTGGCCGACCAACTCAAGGTCAAACTTGAACTGACCCCCGTCAACAGCACCAACCGCGTGCCTTATCTGACCACCGGCAAAGTCGACGTGGTGATTTCCAGCCTCGGCAAAAACCCGGACCGCGAGAAAGTCATCGATTTTTCCAACGCTTACGCGCCGTTCTACCTTGGCGTGTTTGGCCCGCCGGACGCCCGGATCAACACGCTGGACGACCTCAAGGGCAAAACCATAAGCGTCACCCGCGGCGCCATCGAAGATATCGAGCTGACCAACGTGGCCCCGGCCGGCGTCACCATCAAACGCTTCGAAGACAACAATTCAACCATCGCCGCGTACCTGGCAGGCCAGGTGGATTTGATCGCCAGCGGCAACGTGGTGATGGTCACCATCAGCGAGCGCAACCCCAAACGCATTCCGGCGATGAAGCTCAAACTCAAGGATTCGCCTGTCTACGTGGGCGTCAACAAGGGTCAGCCCGAGTTGCTGGGCAAGGTGAACCAGATTCTCGCCACGGCCAAAGCTGACGGCAGCCTGGAGAAAAACGCGTTGCTGTGGCTCAAAGAGCCGCTGCCAGCCGACCTTTGATTGTTTGCGACGAGACTACCCATGGCTTACCAGTTCGACTTTTTACCGGTGCTGCAAAACAGCGACCTGTTATTGCGCGGCGCTCTGTTCACCCTGGAACTGACGGCCATTGGCACGCTGTTCGGGGTCAGCCTGGGGATTGTCGGCGCCGTGGTCCGGGCGTGGAACATCCGGCCTTTTGCCGCGCTGTTCGGGCTGTATGTCGAGTTGATTCGCAACACACCGTTTTTGGTGCAGTTGTTCTTTATCTTCTTTGGCCTGCCGGGCCTGGGCCTGCACATCAGCGAATGGCAGGCCGCCGTGCTGGCAATGGTGATCAACCTGGGCGCCTATTCCACGGAAATCATTCGTTCCGGCATTCAGGCCATCCCCAAAGGTCAACTGGAAGCGGCATCGGCACTGGCCATGAGCCGGTTCGAAGCGTTCCGTTATGTAGTGCTGCAACCGGCGCTGGCCAAGGTCTGGCCGGCGCTGAGCAGCCAGATCATCATCGTGATGCTCGGCTCGGCGGTGTGTTCGCAAATTGCCACTGAAGAGCTGAGTTTCTTCGCCAACTTTATACAGTCACGCAACTTCCGTGCTTTTGAAACCTATGCCCTGACCACACTGATCTACCTGTGCATGGCCTTGCTGATTCGCCAGTTGCTGAACTGGATCGGCCGCCGCTACCTGACCCGGAGCCGCTGATGGATTTCACTTTCTGGGACATCGTGCGCAATTTGCTGACCGGTTTGCAGTGGACGGCCGCCCTGTCACTTGTCGCGTTTATCGGCGGCGGCCTGATCGGCTTGCTGGTGATGCTGATGCGCATTTCAAAAAGCCGCTTCGCCCGAATTCTGGCGCGCGGCTATATCGAGCTGTTCCAGGGCACGCCGTTATTGATGCAGCTGTTTTTGATCTTCTTCGGCGTCGCCCTGCTGGGCATCGACATCTCGCCGTGGATGGCTGCGGCGCTGGCCCTGACGCTGTTCACCAGCGCCTACCTGGCCGAAATCTGGCGCGGGTGCGTCGAGTCGATTGCCCACGGCCAATGGGAAGCCTCTGCCAGTCTGGCCCTCAGCCCGCTGGAACAGTTGCGCTACGTGATCATCCCCCAGGCGCTGCGGGTGGCCATCGCGCCGACCGTGGGCTTTTCAGTGCAGGTCATTAAAGGCACCGCCGTGACCTCCATCATCGGTTTCACCGAACTGACCAAGACCGGCAGCATGCTGGCCAACGCGACCTTTGAGCCCTTCATGGTCTACGGCCTGGTGGCGCTCGGGTACTTCCTCTTGTGCTACCCCTTGTCGCTCAGTGCGCGCTATCTGGAAAGGAGACTGCATGCCTCTGCTTAGAGTTACCGCCCTGCATAAATACTACGGCGACCACCACGTACTTAAAGGCATCGACCTGACCGTCGAACAGGGCCAGGTGGTCGCAATCATCGGTCGCAGCGGGTCGGGCAAAAGCACTTTGCTCAGAACCCTGAACGGGCTGGAGTCCATCAACGACGGGGTGATTGAAGTCGATGACGAATATCTGGACGCTGCCCGAGCCGACTTGCGCAGCCTGCGCCAGAAGGTCGGCATGGTGTTTCAGCAGTTCAATCTGTTCCCGCACCTGAGCGTGGGCGAAAACGTGATGCTCGCCCCGCAAGTGGTGCAAAAAGTCCCCAAGGCCAAGGCCGCCGGGCTGGCGCGCCAGATGCTGGAGCGGGTGGGGCTGGCCGACAAGTTTGATGCGTTCCCCGAGCGATTGTCCGGCGGGCAACAGCAACGGGTGGCGATTGCCCGGGCGCTGGCCATGTCACCCAAAGTGCTGCTGTGCGATGAAATCACGTCGGCACTCGACCCGGAGCTGGTCAACGAAGTCCTGAGCGTGGTGCGCCAGCTGGCCAGGGAGGGCATGACCCTGATCATGGTCACCCACGAAATGCGTTTCGCCCGTGAGGTCGGCGACAAGCTGGTGTTCATGCACCAGGGCAAGGTGCATGAAGTGGGCGATCCAAAAGTGCTTTTTGCCAATCCGAAAACCCCGGAGCTGGCGAACTTTATCGGGACGGTGGAGCAGTAACCCCTCGCTTGCGTAGCGGCGGCCTAAGGAACGCAGCCTCGTTCCTTCGGCCGCCGCTACGAAACTCTCTCAGCCATTCACCCTTATTCACACACAAAAATACGAGTTGTCCTGGAACAGCTAACGTTATTGCTTTCGTGCTCCATATCAATGCATCTGACATCGCGCGTTGGCGCGAGCGTTTGATCGTGGCACGATGAACAGGTTATCGACCGAGACCCCTCAACCATGCCCCAATCCCAAGCCAAGAATCCGTCCCTGATCGCCGCCATCGATCTGGGTTCTAACAGCTTTCACATGGTGGTGGCCAAGGCCCAGAATGGCGAAATCCGCATTCTTGAGCGTCTTGGAGAAAAGGTGCAGTTAGCTGCCGGCATCGACGAAGACCGCAAGCTCAACGAAGAATCCATGCAGCGCGGGCTCGATTGCCTCAAGCGTTTTGCCCAGCTGATCAACGGCATGCCGTTGGGCGCTGTGCGTATTGTGGGGACTAACGCATTACGTGAGGCGCGCAACCGTAACGAATTTATCGTGCGCGCTGAAGAGATTCTGGGCCACACCGTCGAAGTCATTTCCGGTCGTGAAGAGGCGCGCCTCATCTATCTTGGCGTGTCCCACACCCTGGCCGACACCCCGGGCAAACGCCTGGTCGCCGACATTGGCGGCGGCAGTACCGAATTCATCATCGGCCAGCGCTTTGAACCGCTACTGCGCGAAAGCCTGCAGATGGGCTGCGTCAGCTACACCCAGCGTTATTTCCGCGACGGCAAGATCACACCCGCCCGTTATGCTCAGGCTTACACGGCAGCGCGCCTCGAAATCATGAGTATTGAGCACGCCTTGCACCGTTTGACCTGGGATGAAGCCATCGGCTCCTCGGGCACTATTCGAGCGATTGGCCTGGCCCTCAAGGCAGGCGGCCACGGCAACGGCGAAGTGAACGCCGAAGGCCTGTCCTGGCTCAAGCGCAAGCTGTTCAAGCTGGGCGAAGCGGACAAGATCGACTTTGAAGGCATCAAGCCTGACCGTCGCACCATCTTTCCGGCCGGCCTGGCGATTCTTGAGGCGGTGTTCGACGCCCTTGAACTCCAGCGCATGGATCACTGTGACGGCGCGCTGCGTGAAGGCGTGCTGTACGACCTGCTGGGCCGCCACCACCATGAAGACGTGCGTGAGCGCACTCTCGGCTCGCTGATGGAGCGTTACCACGTCGACCACGAGCAAGCGGCCCGGGTGGAACGCAAAGCCCTGCGCGCCTTTGACCAGGTGGCCAAGTCGTGGGACCTGAAAGACGGTGTGTGGCGTGAACTGCTGAGCTGGGCGGCCAAGGTGCACGAAGTGGGCCTGGACATTGCCCACTATCACTACCACAAGCACGGCGCCTACTTGATCGAGCACTCCGACCTGGCCGGTTTTTCACGCGAAGACCAGCAAATGCTCGCGCTGCTGGTGCGCGGTCATCGTCGAAACATTCCAAAAGACAAGTTCGCCGACTTTGGCGAGGACGGGATCAAGCTGATTCGCCTGTGCGTGCTGCTGCGCTTTGCGATCCTGTTCTACCACATCCGTGGCAACCAGGAAGCGTCGCAGGTGAAGCTGCGCGCCGAGGGCGACCACCTGGAAGTGATCTTCCCGGAGGGCTGGCTTGAACAAAACCCGCTGACCCAGGCCGACTTCGAACAAGAAGCACAATGGCTGGAACGGGTAGGGATTGTGTTGTCGGTGTCTTGACGCAACGCCCCTCAAACCAGACAAATGTGGGGGCGGGCCTGCTCGCGAAGGTTATTCGCTAGCAGGCTCGCTCCCACAAGGGCAGCTGCGTTACACCGAAGGCCCGGTGCTAACCGTCAGCACTGGCAGGCTCAGACGCTCCAGCAGTGTTGCCTGGGCGCTGCGCGGGTTCTGGTTGCCGGTTGGCGTGTTACGAATGTAACGGCCGTCCGACTGCAGGCTCCAGCTATGGGTGTTGTCAGTCAGGTAGCATTCCAGCTCTTTCTTGACCCGCAGAATCAGCTTTTTACCCTCTACCGGGAAGCACGTCTCGACGCGTTTATCGAGGTTGCGCTCCATCCAGTCAGCACTCGACAGGAACATCTGCTCTTCGCCGCCGTTGAGGAAGTAGAACACCCGCGTGTGCTCCAGGAAGCGACCGATGATCGAGCGCACGTGGATATTGTGCGAGACACCCGGAATGCCCGGACGCAGGCAGCACATCCCACGCACAACCAGATCGATTCGCACGCCTGCCTGGCTGGCTTTGTACAGCGCACGGATGATTTTCGGATCGGTCAGCGAGTTGAACTTGGCAATGATGTGCGCTGGCTTGCCTTCGACCGCGAACTGGGTCTCGCGGGCAATCATGTCGAGCATGCCCTTTTTCAACGTAAACGGCGCATGCAGCAGTTTTTTCATGCGCAGCGTCTTGCCCATGCCAATCAACTGGCTGAACAACTTGCCCACGTCTTCACACAGCGCGTCGTCCGAGGTCAGCAGGCTGTAATCGGTGTAGAGCTTGGCGTTACCAGCGTGATAGTTGCCGGTACCCAAGTGCGCGTAACGCACGATCTCCCCCGCCTCACGACGCAGGATCAGCATCATCTTGGCGTGGGTCTTGAAACCAACCACACCGTAGATCACCACCGCACCGGCCGCTTGCAGACGGCTGGCCAGTTGCAGGTTGGACTCTTCGTCAAAACGCGCACGCAGCTCGATCACCACCGTGACTTCTTTACCGTTACGCGCCGCATCGACCAGCGCATCCACGATTTCCGAGTTGGCGCCGCTGCGATACAGGGTTTGGCGCACGGCCAGCACATGGGGGTCCTTGGCCGCCTGGCGCAGCAAATCAACCACCGGCGTAAAGGATTCAAACGGGTGCAGCAGCAAGATGTCCTGCTTGCTGACCACGCTGAAAATGTTCTCGCTGTTCTGCAACAGCTTGGGGATCGCCGGGGTAAACGGCGTGTATTGCAGCTCCGGGTGGCTGTCGAGCCCCGTGATGCTGAACAGCCGCGTCAGGTTTACCGGGCCATTGACCTGATACAACTCGGTTTCGTGCAGGCTGAATTGCTTGAGCAGGTAGTCGGACAGATGCTTGGGGCACGTGTCAGCCACTTCCAGGCGCACGGCATCGCCGTATCGACGTGAGAACAACTCGCCACGCAGGGCGCGGGCCAGGTCTTCTACATCTTCGGTATCGACTGCAAGATCAGCGTTACGGGTCAGGCGGAACTGGTAGCAACCCTTGACCTTCATGCCTTGAAACAGGTCATCGGCGTGAGCGTGAATCATCGACGACAGGAACACGTAGTTGTCCCCCGCACCGCCCACTTCTTCAGGCAACTTGATCACGCGCGGCAACAGGCGCGGTGCCGGGATAATCGCCAGGCCCGAATCACGGCCAAAGGCATCAATACCTTCAAGCTCGACGATAAAGTTCAGGCTCTTGTTCACCAGCAACGGAAACGGGTGCGTCGGGTCCAGCCCGATCGGGGTGATGATCGGGGCAATTTCGTCGCGGAAGAACTTGCGTACCCACGCTTTGATTTTGGTGTTCCAGTGACGGCGACGAATGAAACGCACCTGATGCTTTTCAAGCTCTGGCAACAGAATGTCGTTGAGGATCGCGTATTGGCGATCAACATGGCCGTGGACCAGCTCACTGATGCGGGCCAGTGCCTGATGCGGCTGCAAGCCATCGGCACCTGCCTGTTCACGGGCGAAGGTGATTTGCTTCTTCAGGCCCGCCACGCGGATTTCAAAGAACTCATCCAGGTTACTGGAGAAAATCAGCAGAAACTTCAAGCGCTCAAGCAGCGGATAGGACTCGTCCAGCGCTTGTTCCAGCACGCGAATGTTGAACTGCAACTGCGACAGCTCACGATGGATATACAGGCTGCTGTCATCTAGGCCAGGAATGGCAATCGCCGGATGCACCGCCGCGTGCGTCTCGGCCGCAGCAGGCGCGTGGCCTTGCGGTACAGGCGGAGTTTCGTGGACCGGCTCAACAATCGGCTGAGCTTCAGTGGCAACGATTTCTGCAAGTCCTTCGGTATTCATTGAATGTTCCTGTAAGAGCGGGTTTGACTCTCGTAACAGTTAAGCGGTGCCATCAGTCAAGCTGCCAGAATGCCACCAACGCCTGTGGGTTTAAACCGCTCAAAGGCGCTTTATGCGGGCTAGAGCCTGGTTAGAGGGTCAATTGTTGAATTTGTTCTGAAGCCCGCCTCCTGTAGTCGCTGCCAAAGGCTGCGATAAGGGCCGCAGGACCTTCGACGTCACGGGGCCGCTGCGCGTCCCATCGCAGCCTTCGGCAGCGGCTACACCGCGTGACAATGGGCAGTAACTTCGCGCGCGCACCTTTATAGCGCCTCGCCATGAACACTAGATGACAACGCTAATGATGTAGGTCAAATACACATGATTTGTAGGATTTGTTAACGCAAAGACACATTTCGATACTTTCCCGAACGTCCCTTAAGGCGTAGGCTGCGCGTTCATTTCGCCAGCATCCAGACAATGCTCCAACAATTTCTTCAAGAATTCGGTTACTTCGCCCTGTTTCTAGGGACGTTCTTTGAAGGTGAGACCATTCTGGTTCTCGCAGGCTTCTTGGCGTTCCGCGGATACATGGACCTCAAACTGGTCATGATCGTGGCGTTCCTCGGCAGTTATGCCGGCGACCAGCTGTGGTACTTCCTGGGGCGCAAGCACGGCCGCAAACTGTTGGCGCGCAAACCGCGCTGGCAACTCATGGGCGACAAGGCGCTGGAGCATATCCGCAAGCACCCGGACATCTGGGTCTTGAGTTTCCGCTTCGTCTACGGCCTGCGTACTGTCATGCCTGTAGCCATTGGCCTGTCGGGCTACCCGCCGGGCCGCTACTTGCTGCTCAACGGCATTGGTGCTGCCATCTGGGCCATCGCGCTGGCAACCGCCGCTTACCACTTCGGCGCGGTGCTCGAAGGCTTGCTGGGCAACGTCAAGAAGTATGAGCTGTGGGTACTGGGTGCCTTGCTGCTGATCGGCCTGGGCCTGTGGGCCCGTCGACGCTTCAAGACCGCGCGACAGGCCAAACAGACCGCTCTCGAAGAGAAGAACAAGGCCAGCGCCGAAGTCAGCAACCCGCCAGCTGAGTGATGCGGTTCCTGCACACGTACAGACCCATCACGCTCAACGCCGTGTAACTGAACAGGCCGACCCAGCCCAATGCGCTGGCCGGCCACAGCCCCACCCAAGGGGCCAGCCACACCAGTGGCACGTTCAGCGCCAGGCGCAGCCACTCAAGCTTCAACGCCCAGGGCCGGTTCTCCAGGCCCGCCCCCAATACAAACAACCCGAACGCCATGTAGCCCCACCCCAGCGTCAATGCCTGGGCCGGCAGCATCTCACCCAGGTTCAGCAGGTAACTGCCCAGCGCCACATACACCGTGAATTGCCCTGCGATATACAGCTGTTGGCGTAGCGGCATTGCCACTTCGAATTTCTCGAACCGGCTCAACTCCGGCTTACTCATCGGGTACTTGGCCGCCACATCCGCCGGGCGCCAGCCCGTGGGCATAAACCAGATCCGCAGCTTGTCCTGCCAACGTTCGGCGCGTCGCGCATCGGCCAGTAACTGGCCATAGAACTGCCAATTGGCCCAGAGCGGGTTCCAGCTCTGCAGGGGTGTGGTCACCCCGAAAATCACCGGTTCGGCGTCGTCCTCCTCCTGAAACGTGCCAAACAACCGGTCCCAGAAAATGAACACCCCGCCGTAATTTCGATCCATATAGAGAGCATTTTGCGCATGGTGGGCCCGGTGATTGGAAGGTGACACGAAGAACCACTCAAACCAGCCCAACTTGGGCACATGCCGGGTATGGACCCAGAACTGATAGAGCAGGTTAAGCGTGGCCACAGTGACAAACACCAGCAGCGGCACACCCAGCACCGCCATTGGCAGGTAAAAGATCCAGCCAAATACGAAGCCGGTACTGGTTTGCCGAAGGGCCGTAGACAGGTTGTAGTCTTCGCTCTGGTGATGCACCGAATGCGCGGCCCACAGCACGTTGCGCTCATGCCCGAGACGGTGGTGCCAGTAGTAGCAAAAGTCATAGAACACGAAAGCAAACAGCCAGACCCACAGGCTGTCTTCGGGCAGTTGCAGCAATGCCAGGTACTTGAGCGCGAGCGCGTAGGAGATCAAACCCACGCCCTTGGTCAACAAGCCGGTGGTGGTCGACAGTACGCCGGCGCTCAGGCTGCTGATGGTGTCCGCCAGGCGATAGGTGCGCATCCCGCGCCAGCGGTCGGCCAGCAGCTCGACAGCAATCAGCACAAAGAAAAACGGTACTGCATACAGAATCAGCTTCATGGCACACCCCGAGCGACGATCCATCAAGCGTAGGCCGACTTCGCACGAAACCCTATGGCATCAAGCGCCAAATCAGGCGACATTAACGCCATGAACAAGGAGACCGACATGACCACCAAAAAAGTTGCCGTCATTCTTTCTGGCTGTGGCGTCTATGACGGCGCAGAGATCCACGAAAGCGTGATCACCCTGCTGCGCCTCGATCAGCGCGGCGCCAAAGTGCAATGCTTTGCCCCCGACATTGCCCAACTGCACGTCATCAACCACCTGACCGGCGAGCAGATGCCCGAAACGCGCAACGTACTGGTGGAATCAGCGCGTATTGCCCGAGGTGACATCAAGGATATTCGTGAAGCCAGGGTCGAGGACTTTGACGCCCTGATCGTGCCGGGCGGGTTTGGCGCAGCCAAAAACCTCTCCAGCTTTGCCACTGAAGGCGCCGCGTGCTCGGTTCAGGCGGATGTGCTGAACCTGGCCGAAGCCTTTGCGCAAGCGTGCAAGCCCATTGGCCTGATGTGCATCTCCCCCGCCATCGCCGCCAAGATTTACGGCCCGGGCGTGGTCTGCACCATCGGCAACGACGCCGATACCGCCGCGGCCGTGATCAAAATGGGTGGCACCCACGAAGACTGTGAAGTGGCGGAAATTGTCGAAGACAAGGCCCGCAAACTGGTGAGCACCCCGGCCTACATGCTCGCCCAGTCCATCAGCGAGGCGGCATCCGGGATCAACAAAATGGTTGACCGCGTGCTGGAGCTGACCCAAAAAGCCTGATCAGCCTCGCGACAACCGGGTCAGGATACGGTCCAGCGAGTTGGCGAACGCCTGCTTTTCGCGTTCGCCATACGCGCCCTGCCCGCCGCCCATCTGGCCTTGCTCACGCAGGTCGGTAAACAGATTGCGCACCGCCAGGCGCTCCCCCATGTTCTGCGGGTCAAACTCCTTGCCCCGCGGGTCCAGCGCCGCCACGCCCTTTTTCACCAGCCGGTCGGCCAGCGGCACATCGCTGCAAATCACCAGCTCGCCGGGCACTGCATGTTCCACTAGATAATCATCTGCCGCATCCGGGCCACTGGGCACCACGATCAATTTGACCAGCGCGTACGTTGGCTTGATCTGACTCTGCCCCGCCACCAGCACCACCTCGAACTGACGCTTTAGCGCAAACTTGATGACCTGATCCTTGGCGGCCTTGGGACAAGCGTCGGCGTCGATCCAGACACGCATGGGGGTAACTCCTGAAAAATGGGCTAAGGCTATCACCTGCAAGCCAAGCAGAACGGAGTACTGGCTCAACCCTTGATCTTGTAACCTCCACCTTCAACGCCTTCATGCAAAGCAGACTGAATACGCTCATATAACGCATTGGCTTCTAACGTCGTAATGGAACGTGAACAGTCCCGCAGTACAACCCGCAATAAAACGTTTTCTTGCCCCGGTAAAAGCCCAAGCCGTTCAATTGCCTGTACGGGCAACTCATCCACAGCCCAACGCCCTTTGACTTGCATTTCTTCAATCCAGGCCGAGCAATCACCCGCAGCCAGCAACATCTTTTCGGTCAGAACCTCTTCACTCAAGCCCGGCGTCACTGCAAGGGAGATATCACGCGTGATGCAAGGCAACCGCGAAACGGCCTGCCAAGGTTGCAAATCATGCATCTGGGCCTGAACACGATCATCAGGGTCGCGTAACAAGCGAATATCGGGTATGCCCTTGCGTAACATGGTCAGGCGGTCCAAGCCCATGCCCAATGCCAAACCACCATGCTTGGCAGGATCAATACCTAGTCGTTGCAAAAGCGAGGGTGCAATACACCCACACTCAAGCACTTCGACCGGTTGCTCCTGCGAGATCAGGTTTACCTCGATTCCGCCTTCGGTGTAGTGGTGCGGACTGTCACTGTATACCCACGCCATGTTGGGTACGGAACACTCAAGGATGTCACCCACCAGTTTCAGCAAATGCATGCGTGTTGAAAGTGCTGGATCACCGAGTAGCCAAATATCCATCTGATGTGGCTCAGCACAGTGCCATCTGTCGCGGCTATCTCGCCTGAATGTAATACCGGGAGCCGCCAACAGGATGATCTCCCCTGCTTTGCGGTCCTGCGAGACACGCTGCAAAGCCCGTGGGATTTGACTGGTAGTTTGAGTACGCAAGAGCGAATGCTCATCCACCCAGCGCGTGTGCTCACTGCCTAATGTGACTTCCGCAGGGTCATAGCCAAGCAACCCATAGTTCTCTTGGGCAGAAACAATTCGCGGGCCTCTAAGAATCTGGCCAGCAGGCCAACCCCGCATCACCAAGCCCTCAAGTACCTCACTCAACAACAGCCCGATGGCATGCGCTGGGTTGTCCACTTCTGTGAGATCGCAAAGCTCAAGAGCATTGCTAACCGAGCGTGCGCAAATATACTTTTTTGACGAAAGCATAACGACTCCTCACTTGAATCAGGGCAAATACCAATGAGTATTAAACAGAGAGCAAAATCTAGATCAAATACGCTTTAACTCACAACAGAAAATCAATAAAAGCCTGAAAGCGGTTAAATATCAGACAATGCCTACATACAACTCCTACACTAATATCCAAATTCACCAAATGAGAATCACGCAATAGAGAATCAATATAAAAACACAAGAAATACCACTTCAACCTGCTGACCATTAGTCCTAACATAGCGACCTCCTGAAGCACTCAGGCATCCAACATACACTTCTTACCCTACACAGCGAGGACAAATAATGACTAACTCAATTCTATCGAAACCAAAATTAAACCGAACCACATCCGACCCGGACAACTTCGGATGGGCTCCACTTGCCTGGGCTTACCAGCCAGATTGAGTGGACCATGTATGCACGTGAGCGCCAAGACAAAGAAAGAATATTAATTGGCGCCCACTTCCCCTTGGAGGGTATGCCTGTGCCTGCCAACAACGTCCCTTTCAACTTAAAAGACTCGTGGATCGTCTCCGACAATACTATTTTCCTTCAAAGGTGTACTGCCCAGGGCTTTAAGACACAATCGCTTAATGAAATAGAGTTTCTTCCAGCACAAAGTCTCGTCTTTGCCTTTTGCAATGAAGCCGCTAGACGCACCTTCGAAATTGCGAAGCAGACCCCTGCCAAAAAAAGTGTTTTTTGTGCGGTCCACGTTTTCGAAGCGTCCGTCAAGAGTGCACTCTATGGGCTGGACCTTATCCTGAAGAGTGACTTTGACGATGCACTGCAAAAGCAGCGGCTTGTCTTGACGCAGCTTGATTCGTGCAGGCAGTTCAATTTGGACGGAGGGAACTCTCAGGCTCGCGTCACTATTTCAGAGCAAGCCACCCCATACGCCATGATCAAAGAAGATATAAACAGTTATTTTATACACTCAATAGCTGAGTTCTTCGAAGTGCACTTTGCCCACATGAATGCACATGCACCTTGCCCATTCCAGTTCAATGGACACCTGACAATCTCTGGCATTCTTACCGTACTTAGAAAGCCCCCCACATCAACAGATATAGCACTAAAGATAGCCCTTGAAAAACTCACCCATAATGTTGCACAACACACCGCACTCTTGACGGTAGAAAACAACATCCTCACCTCATTCCGGATCAACGATACAGAACACAAAGAATTACTGAACTGTGCGGCAGGTGTTCGGGGATTAAAGCTGACAGAATTTGCAGTCGGGGTGAATAAAGCTATAGCGCCGTTTATTGATTATCGTATCAACGCTCAAATGAACGAAGGCATTAGCGGAGTGCATGTTGCATTAGGCGATGGTTCGTCGGGTTACCACATCGACTTTCTAAGCCCTGGTGTGGCGTTCAGGCCTTCACCAGGGTAAACAAGCGCAATAGCGCAACGAAAATACAGATTAAGCACGTCATGCCGAGTTGCTTTAACCGCTGGTAAGCCACACAGGAAGTATGTGGCTTACCAGAAATGCTTCAATGCTTACGAAGCCTGCACCCGGCGCTTTTCCGCCAGTTTGCTGCGGCTGTACAGCACGATAATCGCCAGGATAGCGACTGCCTGTGCAGCCAGCGAGTAGGCATCCGCATGAATACCCAACCAGTCGAAGTCGAAGAACGCCACCGGCCGCGTACCGAAAATACCGGCCTCTTGCAGCGCTTTTACGCCATGCCCGGCGAACACTACTGACAGCGCGCACAGCAACGCCGCGTTGATGCTGAAGAACAGCGCCAATGGCAACTTGGCCGAGCCGCGCAGGATTATCCACGCCAGCCCCATCAGCAACACCAGCGCCGTGGCGCCGCCCGCCAATACGGCGTTATGACCCGCAGGCCCGGCTTGCAGCCACAGGGTCTCGTAGAACAGGATCACTTCGAACAACTCGCGGTACACCGAGAAAAACGCCAGGATCGCAAAACCAAAGCGCCCGCCACCGCTGACCAGACTGCTTTTGATGTAGTCCTGCCATGCAGCCGCGTGGCGGCGGTCGTGCATCCATACGCCCAGCCACAGCACCATGACGCTGGCGAACAAGGCGGTACACCCTTCAAGCAGTTCGCGCTGGGCGCCGCTGACGTCAATGACATAAGCGGCCAGCGCCCACGTAGCGAGACCTGCAACCAGTGCCAGGCCCCAGCCAATGTTGACGCTGCGCACCGCCGATTGCTGGCCGGTATTGCGCAGAAAAGCCAGGATCGCGGCCAGGACCAAAATCGCTTCCAGGCCTTCGCGCAGCAAAATCAGCAAGCCCGAGACATAGCTCAAGGTCCAGCTCAAGCCATCGCTGCCCAGCAGCCCGGCTGATTCTTTGAGCAAGGCTTTAGCGGTGTCCAGCCGCTGCTCGACTTGCTCAAGCGGCAAACCGTCCTGCAACGATTGCCGATAAGCCATCAGGGCTTTTTCAGTGTTTTTACGCACGTTGGCGTCGACGTTATCCAGGGAGCTTTCGACCAGCTCAAAGCCTTCCAGGTAAGCCGCTACCGACAGGTCGTAGGCCTGCTCGCGATCGCCGGCGCGATAGGCCGCGAGGCTTTTGTCCAGGGTGGCGCCGGTGTAGTCGAGCAACTGCGACGGGCCGCGTTTGACCTGGGGTGGTTGAGCCCTCTGGGCACGGAAGGTCGCGGTCGCCTCGGGGCCTTCGGCCGCCAGCACTTCATTCGGGGTTTGACGGGCCAGGTCCGCCAGGTTGTAGGTTTTGTCCGCTTTTACCGCCGCAGGATCAGCACTCAAGCCTGCGATATAGGTGGCCAGGTCCCAGCGCTGGCGCTCGTCCAGTTGATCGGCAAACGACGGCATGTCCGTGCCTTCAACGCCCAGGCCCAACGTGTTGTAGATCGCGTAGAGGCTCAGACGGTCCAGACGCTGCACATCGCGCAGGTTAGCCGGAGGCGGCGTCATGCCGACACTGGCCGGGCCATCACCGGCGCCGGTTTCACCGTGGCATACCGAACAATGCTGGGCGTACAGCGGTGCACCGCGGGTTGGATCGGGGGTAATCACGGGCGCCTGACTGACCTCGTAGGCCACAGCCAGCCTGGCTCCCAGCTGCCGCGCTTCACGGGCAACGGTGGCGCCGTCTTTGCGCTGTTCGATGGCAGTTTGCAAGGCATTCACGCCTTGGGCCAGCTCGGCACGTTCAGGGCGCTCTGGCAGGCCTGCGATCAAGCCCTTGAGGACGGTCAGGAACTCCAGTTGCTCGCGGTACTCGGTTTCATCGATGACCTTGCCGTCTTCAACCGTAGGCGGGTAGTCCGCGCCGATGTAGTCGATCAGATGCAGCGCTTGTGAGGCGCCTTCCGGGGAGTTGGCAGACACAACAAGGCTGCACAACGCGAGCACTGGCAACATCAGCCAAGCAAAAAAACGCGGGCGGGCGGTCATTAATAAATCCGGATGGAAATGAGAAGTAACACATTGTTCACTTCCAATGACCGCGACTCAAGATTTTTAGGTGGTGGCGCGGTGCAATGTCGCAATAAAACCCGCCGCGCCCAAGAACAGACCGGCAAAGGTGCGGTTCATGCGTCGCTGTTGTTTGGGGGTGCGCAGCAAACGCAGGACCTTGGACGCCAGCCCCGTGTAACCGGCCATGACGATCAGGTCGACGCAGATCATGGTGACGCCCAGCGTCAGGTATTGGGACACCAGCGGCGCGTTAGGGTCTACAAACTGGGGCAGCACGGCGAGCATGAAAACCAGCGCCTTGGGGTTGCTGATGTTGACCAGGAAACCACGAAAGACCAGCGCCAGCGGCTTGCCTATCGGGCGCACGGCAGCGTCATCACTGAGATCTGCTGGCAGGGCACGCCATTGTTTGACAGCGAGGTAGATCAGGTAGGCCACGCCGAACCATTTGATGGCATAGAAGGCGGTGGACGAGGCGGCGAGCACTGCACCGACACCGGCGGCGATAATCGCAATTTGCAACGCCAGGCCCAGTTGAAGGCCTAGGGCGTTCCAGTAGCCGCGCCAAAAGCCGTATTGCAACCCGCATGACATCGAGGCAATCGCGCCCGCGCCGGGGGACAGGCTGATAACCCAACAGGCAGCAAAGAAGGCCAACCACGTTTCCAACGACATCGCACACCTCGGACAAAAGCTGTAACAAGTCCTTTAAGCTAATGTGTTGGTCGAAAATTGACCACTACTTTTTGTAGCCGCTGCCGCAGGCTGCGAGGGGTTGCGAAGCGACCCTCCTGAAGGTCCTTCGGTCCTTATCGCAGCCTGCGGCAGCGGCTACAGGTATAAGCAGTGCCTTTAAAGGTCGCTTTCGCGCCAGCGGCGTACCGAACGCTGAAAGAACAGGCTGTTGGGGACTTGCACCATGCTGCTGCCGCTACCCGCTTCCGCGGGCTCGATCAGGGTGGTGTAAAGCAGGTTGATGGCCACGACCCGGCCTTTGACGCCCGGCTTGTCGAGGGTGTCGAGCAGCTCCACCACGTCGCCAATGCGGAACGGGCCCACCGTGAAGATCAGCACCGCGCAAAGCAGGTTGGAGAGCACGCTCCACATGGCGAAGAAGGCAATCGCCGCCACCGCCACAAACCCCGAGAGCGCCGTCCACAACACGGTGGCCGAGACGCCCAGGCGTTCCAGCACGACAATCACTGCACTGCCCATGATGAACCAGCGCAAACCGCCCCGCAGCGGCATCATCAGCTGCGGCGGAAACGGATAACGCTCACCCAGACGCGTAAGGAAACGAGCCACAACGCGCTGCGAGAAATAACCGGCCAACAGAATCAGCAGAATCTGCAAACCGATCCACAGCGGTGCGATCAGTTCGGCCGGCAAGGGCAAGTGCAAAGCTTCCATCAGGACAGGGCTTCCAGTTCCGCTTGCATGGACTCAAGCAACTCCAGAGATTCCATCCAGCGCTCTTCCAGCTGACCTTCCAGCACTTTGAGCTTGGCCTGTTCGGCCAGCAGATCACGCAATTCGTCTTTGCGCGCGGCCTCGTAAACCGCACTGTCGCCCAGGCTAGTTTCGATTTTGGCCAGTTTTTCGTTGACCTTGCCCAGCTCGCTTTCGAGCTTGTCGGCTTCGCGCTTGTGCGGTGCCAGTTGCTGACGCAACGCAGCAGCAGCCTGACGCTGAGCCTTTTTATCGGTCTTGTCAGGGTTAACCGGTGTGTTGCTCGCCGGTGCGTTGCGCAAACGGTAGTCCGCCAGCCAGCGCGCATAGTCTTCGAGGTCGCCGTCGAATTCCTGCACCTTGCCGTCGGCCACCAGCAGAAATTCATCTGTGGTGCTTTTGAGCAAATGCCGATCGTGAGACACCACCAGTACCGCACCGCTGAACTCTTGCAGCGCCATGGTCAGTGCCAGACGCATTTCGAGGTCGAGGTGGTTGGTCGGTTCGTCGAGCAGCAGCAGGTTCGGCCGGCCCCAGGCGATCAGAGCCAGCGCCAGGCGGGCTTTTTCGCCGCCGGAGAAATTCAGTACCGGCTCGTCGATGCGAGCACCGCGGAAGTCGAAACCACCGAGAAAGTCGCGCAGCGTTTGCTCACGCTCAGCCGGTGCCAGACGCTGCATGTGCAGCAACGGGCTGGCCTTGGAGTCCAGCGAGTCGAGCTGGTGCTGGGCAAAGTAGCCCACCACCAGGTTTTCGCCACGGGCCAAACGGCCCGACAGCGGCTCAAGCTCACCCGCCAGGTTCTTGATCAGGGTCGATTTACCCGCGCCGTTGGGCCCGAGCAAGCCGATACGGGCCCCCGGAACCAACTGCAGCTTGACCTTCTCCAGGATGGTTTTGTCGCCATAGCCCAGACGTGCATCGGACAAATCGAGCAGCGGGCTGGAGAGCTTGACCGCCTCACGGAACACGAAATCGAACGGCGAATCCACATGGGCCGCGCTCAGTTCTTCCATGCGCTCCAGGGCCTTGATCCGGCTCTGGGCCTGACGTGCCTTGGTGGCCTGGGCCTTGAAGCGGGCGATGTAGCTTTCCATGTGCGCACGTTGCACCTGCTGCTTCTCGTAGGCCTGTTGCTGCTGGGCCAGACGCTCGGCACGGGCACGCTCGAACGCGCTGTAACCACCGCGGTAGAGGGTGATTTTGCGCTGGTCTACGTGGGCGATATTGTCGACCACGGCGTCGAGGAAATCCCTGTCGTGGGAAATCAGCAGCAAGGTGCCAGGGTAGTTCTTGAGGAAGTCTTCCAGCCACAGGATGGCGTCGAGGTCCAAGTGGTTGGTCGGTTCATCGAGCAACAACAGGTCCGATGGGCACATCAAGGCCTGCGCCAGGTTAAGGCGCATCCGCCAGCCACCGGAGAAGTCGGCAACCGGGCGGTCCATTTGTTCGTTGGTGAACCCCAGCCCGGCGAGCATTTTGCGGGCCCGCGCATCGGCGGTATAACCGTCTGCGCTGTCCAGCTCAGAGTGCAGGCGCGCCTGAGCGGCACCGTCCTCGTCAGCCTCGGCCTTGGCCAGGTCAGCTTGCACTTGGCGCAAGCGCAGGTCGCCATCGAGCACGTAGTCGATCGCGATGCGGTCGAGGGTGTCGATTTCCTGCCGCATATGGGCAATCCGCCAGTCGGCCGGGAGCAGACAATCCCCGGAATCAGGCGTCAACTCACCCAGCAACAAGGCGAACAAGGTGGATTTACCGGCGCCATTGGCGCCGACCAGACCGGCTTTGTGGCCGGCGTGCAGGATCAGCTCGGCGTCTTCTAGCAGACGTTGCGGGCCACGCTGTAAAGTCAGGTTCAGAAGTCGGATCATAATGGCGGCGGAGTCTACCAGCTTCCCTCTCAACTGGCGCGAATTGCACTATGCAGACTGATCTGTGGAATTACTGTTTGAACCTCTATGCCCGCCCAGGGGTGGAGCAGGCGTGCCTGCACCTGCAAGACCAGGGCCTGGATGTGTGCCTGCTGCTGTGCGCGGCCTGGCTGCAAGAGCGTGCCGTGGCCTGTGACGAGTTGCGTCTTGGGCAATTGAACGCCTGTGCCGGGCCCTGGCAACGCGAGGTGGTGCAACCGTTGCGGCAGCTGCGCACACACTGGCGCAAAACGGCCGCGCACGATGATGCACTTGCAGCGCTGCGCGCGCAGATCAAGTCATTGGAGCTGGAAGCAGAGAAGACGTTACTGCGTCGCCTGGAGTCAGTGACCCTGGGCTGGCCGACAGCTCAACCGCAAGACACGTGCGATTGGCTGCAGAGGGTGGCGAGCGATGCCGACCACCCTGATTGCGACGCGCTGCACCAGCTGCGCGTCGCAATCAACCATGCTTAGGAAGCGCTGGCTGGGGTGGTAGCCGAGTTTGTTGCGGTTGGCGCAGGGGCAGCAGCAGGTGTGGCAGCTGCGGGCGTTACAGCTGGCTTGGCGGGTGCCGCAGCAGGTTTCGCTGCGGCAGGTTTGGCCGCAACTGGCTTTTTAACGGCAGGTTTTGCAACCGGTTTGGCTGCAGCTCTGACCGCAGGTTTCGCTGCGACAGGCTTGGCGGCCGGTTTGGCTGCTGCGGTTTTAGCTGCAGGTTTGGCCGGCGCCTTGACCGCTGCCGGTTTAGCCGCCGCGGGCCTGGCGGCAGGTTTGGCAGCCGCTGTTTTAGCCGCTACGGGCTTGGCGGCAGGTTTGGCCGCTGCGGTTTTTGCCGCTGCAGGTTTTGCCGTGCGGGCTGCTGCCGGTTTTGGCGCAGCGACTTTGGCGGCGGGCTTGGCGGCAGCGGCTGCCGGTGCCTTGGCGGGTGCTTTGGAAGCTGTTTTGGCCGCAGGTTTTTTTGCGTTTGCCGCAGGCTTGGTGTCACGGGATGACAACGCCTTGCCCACTGCTTCTTTGACCCGGCCAATACCCTGGGCCAGTTTCAGGCTTTCTTGAGCATCGCGCTTGAGTTGCAGGATATAGGTGCGAGTTTCAGTCTGGCGGTCTTTGAGTGAGTCGAGCAGTTGCTCAAGCTCTTTGACGACAGCCTTGGCTTTGGTCTGAGCTTTGGATTTGCCGGCGTTAGCGGCATCCTGCAATTTGGCGCGAGCCTTGTGCAGTTTTTCCTGGGTTTTGCCACGCTGCTTTTCAAGTTTGGCGAGCAGCTTCTCAGCATCAGCCAACGCTTGGGTGCAAGCGTTTTCCAAATGCTCAAGCAGGCTGCCTGAGAGTTGTTGGAGCAAGTGCAACGGCGTATTTACGGGCTTCTTATTGGCCGACATGGTTTACCTCCTGGCTGAAGTGAGTGCGGCTCATACTAGACCTCTGCAACTACCGCCGCTAGGTCATGTTGACACTAAGGATAGCTGCCGGTTGCATGTCGTCTAAAAACTTGTGCTGGATCAATCTTTAACCGCCAATCCCTGTAAATTCTGCGGGCGCTCCAACGTCCTTTAAACCCCCGATTTTAATCATCGACGCACACTCGGGCGCTGGCATAATCCCCCGCACCTCAGGCCGGAGAACTCCAATGCCGCGTTACCTCTTGTTGTCCTTGTTGTGCCTGGCGCCCTGGGTTCAGGCTGCCCCGCCCCCAAGCCCCGATACCGCCCACGACCTCGCTTACAGCCTGGGTGCCAGCCTGGGTGAGCGCTTGCGCGAAGAGGTTCCGCAGTTACAGATCCAGGCATTGCTCGAGGGGCTGCGCACGGCCTATCAAGGCAAGCCGCTGGCACTGAGTGATGAGCGCATCGAGCAGATTCTGGCCGAACATCAAGCCCGGGCCGACAATGCGCAAAAACCGTCCCGCAGTGACATCGCACTGGGTATCGAGCGCGATTTTTTGCTCAAAGAAAAACAGCAGCCCCGGGCACGTGAACTGGAAAACGGCATCATCCTGACCGAGCTCAAGCCCGGCACGGGGGCAAAACCCGACGCACAGGATTCGGTATACGTAAACTATGTGGGCCGCCTGCCTGACGGTACGGTGTTCGACCAGAGCACCCAGCCGCAATGGTTTCGCCTGGACAGCGTGATCGCAGGCTGGCGCAGTGCACTGGTGCAGATGCCTGTCGGGGCGAAGTGGCGACTGGCACTTCCTTCCAGCCAGGCCTACGGGGCAGAGGGCGCAGGGGACTTGATTGCCCCCTACACGCCGCTGGTATTTGAAGTCGAGCTGCTGTCCGTTAAAAAATGACCGGCCATGAACGAAAAAAGGTACGCCGTGGCGTACCTTTTTTTGACTCGACTACAGCTTAAGCCTGAGCCGCTTCTTTCTGCTTGTGCGCACTGTGCAGCACTTCGATCAAGCAGTCTTCAAGCTCAAAGCGCTCGTCAAGCAAAGCCCCCAGGATCTTGATTTCTTCTGCGAGCTTTTCGCAGTCAGGGCGATGGGCTTTACCGTCGCAATGATCATTAAAGGCCAGAGCGGCTTCAGTAATCACGCTGATTCTCGGGTAGATGGTCTCAGCCAATGCCAGCCCGCGCTCATCGTTGAAGGCTTTGGCCTCCTGATTGAGTTGCTCGTAAATTTCGAAATGACCTGCAGAAACGTAGTCGACCAGGATCTGGCAAAACTCTTTTTGCGGTCCCCGCTTGGGGTTATTTTGCTGCTCAATCAAAGCAGCATAAGCCTTCACAAGTTTACGGCGCTCATGCAACCAGCGATCAACCAGCTGGTGGACGCCGTTGAAACGTTCCTGAGCACTCTCGCATCTTTCGAGCATGATGATCTCTCTTCCCTTGTGGGCCCATGCCACCCGACTTTAGCCGGGCCTATGAGAACCAAAACCTGCGCGGTTGCACCGGCATTGGGCGGCATAACTCCAGTAATACGTGCGGGCCAGATTATGCCCGCTCGGCAACTGCTTCAAGGTACGCACGAGAGAAAGTTCATACAAGCGTTTAATCCCGACTGCTACACCGCGTCGCAGTCGGGGGGTAATTTATCGCCGTGGTCTGTGCGAAAAATCTGGAAGATGCTCAGCACTAGCAGGCCGGTAAAGGCCAGCACGCTGAGTTCGGGAGCGCTCAAATCAAACACGCTCCAGTGAATATGCGTGCAGTCTTCGCCGCCCTTATAAATCATCGAAAAGAGTTCACCAGGCGTCAGATCGTGCCAGGGGAACGTCAGATCTGGCTGGCAAAACATCAATTGTTCAGGCGGTAACAGTTGCAGCTTCATCTGCCGCAAGGCGCTCGCCGCGCCCCCAAGCGCCAGTAACGTGGATGCAATTGAATAGCACCGCAGACCAAAGCGCTGCGGACCATGGACATAAGCCACCAGGTTGACGAGACAGAAAGCCAGCAAGAAAAAGCGCTGCACCAGGCATAAAGAACAAGGCTTGAGCCCGGACCCGTACTGAAGGTAAAGAGCGCCGCCCATCACCAGGGTGCCTGCAAGAAAGGCTAAAAAGAAACCGAAACGTGAGCCTGCCAAGAACATGGCTTTTCCGTAACAAAAGAGACAGCTGGTTACGGTAGATGAAAGCCATTGGCCCTTTCAAGATGCCCCTGAGCGGATAAGTCTTGAAGGAAGTAGGGAATTACCGACAGAAGCCCGAAGCATTGAGTTCCAGTCACGTAGGAAACAGCAACTCGCGCCCGATCAAGCTGCGGTTTGAAGCAACCGGACGCGTGCATAACACACCCGGCTGCCCGCCCAGGCCGCTTAAAGGCTGGTGGCTGTCGCTGGCAAAGGCAGGGCCAGCAAGCGCTCATCCAGCAGATTCAAACCTTCCTGAAACAGTTGATTGCTACGTTCCGTATCGCCCAGTTGAGCCAGCAGTCGCGCCAGCTCTGCACAGGTTTCCGGGTTGCGCTCAACCTTCAGACTGCTTTCGAAATAGTCCCGGGCTTTGCCCCACAGACTGTTTTGCAGGCACAGGCGCCCCAGGGTTAACAGCAGGCTCGCGTCACCGGGGTGAGCCTTGAGCCAGCCTTCAGCCGTCTGCAACTGCTTCACCGGATCACTGCCGCGCAACAAGCCATAGAGCCGCACGAGGTGGCTGTCGTAGTTGCGCTTGAGCGCTCCACGCAGGACTTCTTCGGCTTCAGCTTGCGCGCCCAACTGACGCAATTGCTCGGCATAGGCCAAAACCAGCGCAGGCTCCTGACGCTGGGCCGAGGTGAGTTGTTGCCAGGCACGCTGAAGTGATTGCAACCCCGCCTCGCCCTCTGCTTCGCGATGCGCAGCGAGGGTCAGATTTTGCCCCCAGGCTCGATGCTCCAGCTCTGCAAGCTCCTTGGCCGGCAATACCTTGTCTTTGCGCAACTCGGGCAGCAAGCGAATCAGAGCCGTCCAGTCGCCCCGCTGCTGGTGCAAGCGCTGCAACTGGCGCAACACTTGAACGTTATGCGGATGGCGCTCGTGCATGGTTTGCAATGTCACCAGCGCCCCATCTGTGTCGGCGCGGTCAACCTGCAACTGGGCATGGCTCAGGGCAATGGCCAGTTCGGCTTGGGGCTGACGCTCCAGCGCACGTTCAAGCAGGTTGTCGCTTTCTTCGTAACGCCCTTGCTCGTTGGCCGCACGTGCAGCCCCCAGATAGAAGAGCAACGGCTGAGGCTCGGCTTCGGCAGCACGGGCCAGGTGTTTTTGAGCGCTGGCCCAGCGGCCCTCGGCGAGGTCCATCTGGCCTTGCTCGATGGCAAGCTGCACCCGACGGCTGCGATTGCGGCGCGACCATGGATTCACCAACCCCGTAGAGGCCGTCACCAGCTCCACCAGCAACTTGATCCCCCAGAGCAGCAACCACAGGACCGCCAGCAGTGCGAGGGTTGCCCATACGCTGGATTCGTAGCGGAAGTTTTTATAGGCCACCAGCACATAGCCCGCATCTTCAGCGATTGCCAGGCCGATGCAGGCCGCGGCTGCAATCAACAAAAACACAATCACATAGAAACGCTTCATGGAAGGGCCTCCTGAACAGGGCTGGCCGCCGCTTTACCCGGCTCGTCGGCACGGACATGCCGGCGCTCAAGATAAGCCTGTACCGCGCTCAGGGTCGCCGCGAGGTCCGGCGTTTTAACCGTAACCGGCTGCTTGCTCAGCTCAACCACTTGCTCGAGGATTTTTTTGCTTTGCGGGTTATCCGCGTTGAAGTTGCCCTTGAGGACATCTTGCGCCTGCGCCAAGGCCTGGGTGTACACCGACTCCTGGCCATTGAGGGCCGCCCATTGGGCTTGCTCCAGCGCCAGGCTCAACGCCAGGCGAACTTGGGTCAGGCTTTGGCCTGCCAGCAGTGGACGCACATTTTTGTCTGCATTGAAATCAATGCGGATGTAGTGCGAGATCTCGTCCCACCACTGCGACCATCGGCTCGCGCCATCGCCGTCTGCCGTCAGGCTCGACAACGAATCGCCTTGATTCTGATAGGCCGGAGCCAGGGCACTGAGTTGTGCGACCTGATCACGCAAAGCCGCCAATTGCAGGAACAGGCCGGCGCGATCCGGCTGTTCAACGCTGCGCAGTGCCGTCAGGCTTTTAGCCAACTGCTCGCGCGCGGCGAAAGCGCCCGGATCGTTTTGCTCACGCAAAATGGCATCTGCCCCCTGCACCAGCGCCTGGGCGCTGGTGATGTCCTGCAGCGCCGACAATCGCAAGGTCGCCAAACGCAGCAAGTGTTCGGCCTCGGCCAAACGCCAGTCCTTGCGGCTTTCGCCCAGTACGGTTTCAAGGCGCTGGTTCAGACGCTGCTGATCGCCTTGCAGTTGCACGACCAACTGGCGCTGATTATCCAGTTCACTGGCAGAGGGCAGTTGATTGAGGCGAGCCAGCAGCTGTTGCTCGCCCTGCTTGATCGACAGCGTTTGCGCGGCCAGGGCTGGCACGTCACTTAACTGCTGTTCGGTGGTGGTTTGCAGAGTGCGCATCTGCCACACACTCCAGCCGCCGACGGCAACACCGGCAGCGCCCAGCAACAGGGCAACTACGGCCAGGCCATTGCCACGACCCTGCGGCGCAGGGTCTGGCTTTTTAGCCGGCGCTTCTGGCGCGGGCTGCACGTGTTCTTTGGACAAGACTGTTTCGCTCACGAATCCATCCTTTGCATTAAAAAGCAGGTGCGGGATGCTCCCGCAGCGCCGCCAGCAAGGCCGTGGCGCTCGCGCCACGACAATCCACAACGTTTTGTGCCCCGGCGCTGCGTGCTATCTCAGCAACCCGAGGGCTTGGAACAAACAACGGTAAACGGGCCAACCGGGGCCAGGCATCGCCTGCCAATTGGCGTAAATGTTCAAAACCCTGCCCACTGCTGACCACCAGAGCGTTCAGGCGTTCCGCTTGCACACGCTGAGGCAGGATCGCCGCCGGGTAAGAAGGCAGCTCGCGACGATAGAGTTCAAGGTAGTCTACCTGTGCCCCCATACCGCGAAGGCGCGAGGCCAGCATCTCCCGCCCTCCCTCGCCACGCAAGATCAGGACCCTGGGCTCAGCCCCCTGAATCGCCTGCTCAAACACCGGCATTGCCAACAAGGCCTCGCTGTCATCCCCGCATTGAGGGTAGCTAACATCAAGACCGTAGTCGGCGAGAATCTGTGCCGTGGCGGCCCCGACACTGAACCACTTCTGGGCAGGCGATTGCGGCCAGTATTGGCTTACCAGCGCCAGGCCCAGGCGCGCCGCGGGCTTGCTGACCACAATCACGGCGCAATATCGCTCAAGATGGGCGATCGGTTCCCGCTGTGCGTCAGTCAACACCAACGGCTGGATCGCCAGTAGCGGCAAGCTGCTGCTGAAAATCCCGGCCTCGGACAGCTCGTTCGCGAGCGCCGCCGACTCTTCAGCGGGCCGGGTCAGCAACAGGCGCCAGCGTGTCACTCGTGACCTGCCTCACCATAAACGGCTTGCAAGATAGCGCCAGCGCCTTGAGCCAGCAGGTCTTCGGCAACCTGCACGCCCAGCTCGGCAGCCGCACTTTGTGGCCCGCGAGCCTGGGCACTCAGCAACAGACCACCACTGGGCTCACCCACCAGGCCGCGCAACCAGATTTGCTCGCCTTCCAGTACGGCATAGCAGGCAATCGGGACCTGGCAGCCACCGTTCAGATGTTTGTTCAGCGCCCGCTCGGCGGTGACGCGCACGGCGGTGTCCGCATGGTGCAGCGGCGCCAGCAGGGCATGAATTTCGGTATCTACGCTGCGGCATTCGATGCCCACGGCACCTTGGCCGCCTGCCGGCAAGCTGTCTTCGATACTGATCGCCGAGGTGATGCGGTCTTCAAAACCGAGACGGATCAGGCCCGCCGCCGCCAGGATAATGGCGTCGTATTCACCGGCATCGAGCTTGGCCAGACGAGTATTGACGTTGCCACGCAGAAAGCGGATTTCCAGATCCGGACGGCGAGTCAGCAACTGGGCCTGACGGCGCAGGCTCGACGTGCCGACAATGCTGCCCTGGGGCAGATCGTCGAGGCTGGCAAAGGTGTTGGAGACGAAAGCATCACGCGGATCTTCGCGCTCGCAAATACAGAACAGACCCAAACCTTCAGGGAAGTCCATCGGCACGTCTTTCATGGAGTGCACGGCGATGTCAGCTTCGTTTTCGAGCAGAGCGGTTTCCAGCTCCTTGACGAACAGACCCTTGCCGCCGATTTTCGACAGCGGCGAGTCCAGCAGCTTGTCGCCACGGCTGACCATGGGCACCAGCGTCACCACAAGACCTGGGTGAGCCTGTTCTAAACGGGCTTTAACGTATTCGGCCTGCCACAGAGCCAGGGCGCTTTTACGGGTAGCGATGCGGATTTCGCGAGAGGACATGGATCAATCCGTACTGAAAAGATACGGCTGATAATAACAGCTCAGCCAAAACAGCTTTGACTTGTATCAGAAAGTCCTCGGCCTCCCTGGCCCAAAACGGCGCGCCCGCGCCTTTTACAGCGCCGTTTACAGCTGCTGCATCATCTTGCGCACACCCGCTACATGCCGGCGACTCACGATCAGTGCATCACCGTTAAGCCCCCGAAGGAACAGCTGGAAATGCCCCAGCGGCGTGCGTTGCAGACGCTCGATCCGATCACGTGCCACCAGCGCATTTCGGTGAATACGCACAAAGCGATCACCGAACTCGTCTTCAAGGGCCTTGAGGGGTTCATCGAGCAAGACTTCGCCGCCCGCGTGACGCAACGTCACGTATTTATGGTCAGCAATAAAGTAGATCACTTGGTCGATGGGGATCAGCTCAATGCCTTTGCGGGTTCTGGCACTGATATGGCTGCGCGGGCCACTGCCCGTTTGCGCAGCCGGGCGGGTGAGCGCGGCCAGCTGGATGCGGTTGGGCCGGTGAGTCTCTTTCAAGGCAGCGCTCAGATCCTCGGCACTGACCGGTTTGAGCACATAGCTCACGCCGCTGTCTTGCAAGGCCTGCACGGAAAACTCGTCAGGCGCCACGCAAAACACTACCGACGGAGGTAGCTCGCGCTCGCATAATTTGGCCGCAACCTGCAACCCGTCGAGGCCCGGCAGGCGGATATCGAGCAAAACGACATCCGGCTTCAGGTTTTCGATCAGGGTCAATGCCTCTTCGCCATTAGTGGCGCCAGGCTCCAGTAACGTATGGCCTCCAAGCGTGCTGAGCAAATGGCTCAAATGCTCGCGGGCCAGGGTTTCGTCATCAACGATCAGGACATTCATATAGCGCTGTATTCCTGCGTGAGTCTCGCACAAGGATAGCGTAGACAAGTGAAGTGACGACTGTCACGGCGATCCACGCTAAGACTAGCGCGGAGGCCAAAAAGTGCCGCAAGCCGCACAGCAAAATTCACCTGTATCCGTTTCTCGATTTAATACCGGATACGTCTGGCAATCTACAAAGACCTGCTATGACTGATCCATACGACCAACTGTAGACGGTTGCCAAGACGAAAGTATTCAAACGATACATTTCGTTTCGGAAATTTGTTTATACCGCACTTCACACTAAAACCTGCCGAGCTGCGTCAACGCCATGATTGGCAACCCTGTTATGATCCGCGGTAACTTTTTGTGTAACTCCCCCTCAGCCGATTACGAGCGAATCCATGAGCACCGACAAGACCAATCAGTCCTGGGGCGGCCGCTTCAGTGAACCCGTCGACGCCTTCGTTGCGCGTTTCACCGCCTCCGTCACTTTCGACCAGCGCCTTTATCGTCACGACATCATGGGCTCCGTGGCTCACGCCACCATGCTGGCCAAGGTCGGCGTGCTGACTGATGCCGAACGCGACAGCATCATCGAAGGCCTGAAATCCATCCAGAGCGAAATCGAAGCCGGCACGTTTGACTGGCGCATCGATCTGGAAGACGTGCACATGAACATCGAGGCGCGTCTGACTGACCGCATCGGCGTGACCGGCAAAAAGCTGCACACCGGGCGCAGCCGTAACGACCAGGTGGCCACCGATATCCGCCTGTGGCTGCGTGACGAAATTGACGTAATCCTGGCTGAAATCACCCGCCTGCAAAAAGGCCTGCTGGAGCAAGCCGAGCGCGAAGCCGAAACCATCATGCCGGGCTTCACGCACCTGCAAACCGCCCAGCCAGTGACTTTCGGTCACCACATGCTGGCCTGGTTCGAGATGCTCAGCCGCGACTACGAGCGCCTCGTAGACTGCCGCAAGCGCACCAACCGCATGCCGCTGGGCAGCGCTGCACTGGCCGGTACCACGTACCCGATCGACCGCGAGTTCACGGCTCAATTGCTGGGTTTTGACGCCGTGGGCGGCAACTCGCTGGACAACGTGTCTGATCGCGACTTCGCCATCGAATTCTGCGCAGCGGCCAGCATTGCGATGATGCACTTGTCGCGCTTCTCCGAAGAGCTGGTGCTGTGGACCAGTGCGCAATTCCAGTTCATCGACTTGCCGGACCGCTTCTGCACCGGCAGCTCGATCATGCCGCAAAAGAAAAACCCCGACGTGCCAGAACTGGTACGTGGCAAAAGTGGCCGTGTATTCGGCGCACTGATGGGCCTGCTGACCCTGATGAAAGGCCAGCCACTGGCTTACAACAAGGACAACCAGGAAGACAAAGAGCCGTTGTTCGATGCGGCCGACACGCTGCGCGATTCGTTGCGCGCATTTGCCGACATGATCCCGGCGATCAAGCCCAAGCACGCGATCATGCGTGAAGCGGCGTTGCGCGGGTTCTCGACCGCCACCGACCTGGCGGACTACCTGGTACGCCGTGGCCTGCCGTTCCGTGATTGCCACGAAATCGTCGGCCATGCTGTGAAATACGGCGTAGAGACGGGCAAGGATCTGGCAGAAATGAGCCTCGAAGAACTGCGCAAGTTCAGCGATCAGATCGAAGACGATGTGTTTGCCGTACTGACACTGGAAGGCTCGGTCAATGCCCGTAATCACATCGGCGGCACCGCGCCGGCGCAAGTGAAAGCGGCTGTTGTTCGCGGCAAGGCGTTGCTGGCCAGCCGTTAAGCGGCACGAGCACCATCAAAAACGGGCACCCAAAGGTGCCCGTTTTTTATCCAGCGACAGTACGACGGTTATTTCTTGCTGCTGATCCAGGCCAGAAACTGCGGCATGGCCGCTTCCTTGTCGGCGGCAATTTTCTGCACGTGCGGGTTTTGCTCCAGCCGCTCCAGCAGCGCTTTGGCACCCGGCATGTCAGCCAGCAGGTCCAGACCGAATATCTTGTGCCCTACGGCACAGGCCAGGTTGACGCTGTAGGCGAAGTAGATATCCGCCACGCTCAGCGTTTCGCCTGCCACAAAGGGTGCGAACTTGCCGTGGCGACCCAGCGAAGCCATGCCTTCCAGCAACTCGGTACGGGCTTTGGCCTTGATCGCGTCCGGCACAGGCATGCCGAAAAATGCTTCGGCGTAGCAAGCACGGGCAGGCAATTCGATATACAGCTCGATTTCTTTGGCCAGCGCCAGCACTTGCGCGCGCTCGAACGGATCAACCGGCAGCAATTTCGGGCCTGGCTGAGTTTGCTCGATGTACTCCAGGATCACGCTGGTTTCGTTGATAAAACCTTGATCAACGCCCAGAACAGGGACTTTGCCACGCGGGCTGACAGCTAACGCCTCAGGGGTTTGACCGGCAAAAAACGGCACCTCTTCAAAAGGTACGCCCTTCTCCAGCAGCGCCAGTTTGACCATGTTGTAGTAGTTGCTGACTGCAAATCCATAAAGCTTAAGCATTACAAATGCCTCCAGGCCGTGTTGGGGGTTGGCTGTGCCTGTTATAGAACTTCACGTCTACGCTGGCTAGCAGCATCACTGAGTTGAATACAGTTAGACTGCCTGCCTTTACTTAAGGAGCCTGCCATGAGCGAGCCAGTTGATATCGATAACGAAGAAGAAGAGTTCGCCGAGTCCACGCTGATTCAGGCCATTGAAAACCAGATCGAAAGCGACAACCCGCCTGCTGCCAAAGCCACGTTCAACAAGCTGACCCTGGTCGGCTACGAGCGCGACGACATCCTGCAAATGATGGCCCACGTGCTGGCCGTGGAAATTGACGCGATCCTCGAAGAAGACCGCGCTTTTAACACCGAGTGGTACGAAGCAGCCCTGCGCGCACTGCCGACCCTGCCGCCCGAGAAAAACTGAGCCACGGCTCAGGCGCGAATCACGGGGGCTCGCTGCCAGTCCAGCTCCTTGGCAGGCATCGGGCGCCCGAACCAGTAGCCCTGACCCAGGTTGCAGTTGAAGTCGAGCAGGAATTGCGCCTGCTCGACTTGCTCTATCCCTTCGGCATGCACCTGCAGGCCCATGCTTTGAGCGAGCGCGATGACCGCCCGCACAATCGCGACATCATCATTGTCCTCGGGCAAGCCCGCCACAAATCCCTGATCGATTTTCAGCTTCTGCACGGGCATTTGCTTAAGCCGCAACAGCGATGAGAAACCGGTTCCAAAGTCATCAATGGCCAGGCGTAAACCCAGCGCCCGCAGGCGGTGCATTTGCTCCAGTGCGACTTGCGAGTTGTCCATTACGGCGCTTTCGGTGACTTCAAGCTCTAGCAATTGCGGGTTCAGACCCGTGTCTGCCAGTACCGTTGAAACCAGCCGGTACAGCTCAGGGCGGGCAAACAACCGGCTGGAAATATTCACCGCTACGAACGACAGCTCCACGCCTGCGGCTTGCCACTGACACATCTGCCAACAGGCTTGCTCCAGCACCCAGGCATCGATTTCAGCAATCAGGCCGGTGCGTTCGGCGATCGGGATAAATTCCCCCGGAGACACCAGCCCCCGCAGCGGATGCTGCCAGCGCACCAGCGCTTCAACACCAATCAAGCGGCTGGTTTGCAGGTCGTGTACCGGCTGGTAGTACACCCGCAACTCTTGCTGCTCCAGCGCGCGGCGCAAATCGCTGGCCACCTCGATACGGTACTGCGCATGGGCTGTCAGCTCTTCGGTGTACAACGCGTAACCTTCACGCCCGGCACTTTTGGCCTTGAACAGGGCAGAGTCAGCATTGCGCAGCAATTGTTCAGCGTTCAATGCATCGCTGGGGAACACGCTGATACCGACACTGGCACTGATAAACAGCTGATGCCTGTCGATATCGAATGCGCCTTTCATAAGCTCCAGCACTTGCTGCGCCAGGGCCGCGGCCTGGCTCACTTGCCCGCAGCTCTCAATCAGCACGCCAAACTCATCCCCCCCAAGCCTGGCCACCGTAAAGCCTTTGCCAAACACGCGGTGCAAACGATCGGCGACGGCCTTGAGCAGCAGGTCCCCCACGTTGTGACCGAGGCTGTCATTGATGATTTTGAAATGATCGAGGTCTATCAGCAGCAACGCGCAGCCACACTGCTGGCGTTGCGAATAAGCCAGCGCCTGCTCGGTGCGGTCAGTAAACAACAAGCGATTGGGCAGATCGGTCAGCGGGTCGTGGTGAACCAGCCGCGCCAGCTCGGTCTGGGAGTTTTTGATCGCGGAAATATCTGAAAAAACCGCGACATAGTGGCTGACCTGGCCGTTGCCATCGGTGATCGCGCGCACGGTCTGCCACTGCGGGTAAACCTCGCCGCTTTTACGCCGGTTCCAGATCTCGCCGTGCCAATTGCCGCTTTCCTGTAACGACTTGAACATCGCCTCATAAAAAGCCGGCCCATGCCGCCCCGACTTGAACATGTTCGGCCGCCGGCCGAGCACCTCTTCGACCGGGTAGCCGGTGATTTCAACCAGGGCACGATTCACATGCACGATCGCGCCACGGCTGTCGCTGACCAACACGCCTTCGCGAGTGCAATCAAAAACCACAGCGGCCTGACGCAAGCGCTCTTGATCCAGACGCTGACGTTTCAGCCCCGCACCCGCACCCAAAAAACCGAGCAGACGTCCGCGGGCGAAAAAAATTATGACGGCGCTGAAAAGGGCAAATACATAGCCATTTACACGCTGCCAATGCGCTAACTGCGCTGAATCATCGAAATAACTGTTCAATAAATGATCAGTTAATTGCAGCCAGAAAACCGATAACAACCCGTACAACAGGGCCGCACGCAAGGCATCGCGAGAGGAAACAGACATAAGAAAGTTAAAGCGCCTACAAAAAAATGGGAATTATAGTGTAAGAAACATCCGGGCACTCTTATCTGAAAGGCCGACTGGTTTTATCTGGCTGCATGGTGATAATGCATGTTGCAGTTTTTTTCATCTTCCCGAGGGCCAAACAGCCTATGTGGTACAACGGTTTTCTCGACTTGTCAGCCTGGCAACTGGTGGCAGTCACTCTGTTGATGACCCACGTGACCATTATCGGTGTCACGGTTTATCTACACCGCTACTCAGCCCACCGCTCCCTGGAGCTCAACGGTGGCCTGAAACACTTTTTCCGTTTCTGGCTGTGGCTGACCACGGCGCAGAACACCCGTGAGTGGACAGCCATCCACCGCAAACACCACGCCAAGTGCGAAACCGTCGATGACCCCCATAGCCCGGTTATCAAAGGGTTATCGACCGTTCTGCGAAAAGGTGCAGAGCTGTATCGCGAAGAAGCACAGAACCCTGAAACACTGCGTATCTACGGTAAAAATTGCCCGGAAGACTGGATCGAGCGCAATCTTTACTCGCGTTACAAAATGCTGGGTGTCAGCCTGATGCTGGTCATCGACTTGCTGCTGTTCGGCGCCATCGGCCTGACCATCTGGGCCATCCAGATGATGTGGATTCCGGTATGGGCGGCAGGTGTCGTCAACGGTCTGGGCCACGCGGTGGGTTATCGCAATTTTGAGTGCCGCGACGCTGCGACCAATCTGGTGCCGTGGGGCATCATCATTGGCGGTGAAGAGCTGCACAACAACCACCACACCTACCCCAACTCGGCCAAAATGTCGGTCAAGAAGTGGGAGTTCGATTTGGGTTGGGCCTGGATCAAAGTCTTCAGCTTTTTGCGTCTGGCCAAGGTTCAGCGCGTTGCGCCTATCGCCCACCGGGTAGAAGGCAAAGGCAATCTGGACATGGACACCGCGATGGCGATCCTCAACAACCGTTTCCAGATCATGGCCCAGTACCGCAAGCTGGTCATCGCGCCGCTGGTTCAGCAGGAGCTGTCCAAGGTCGATCACTCGGTGCGCCACCAGTTCCGCCGGGCCAAGCGTCTGCTTTCCCGTGAAACCAGCCTTCTCGAAGAGCGCCATCACCAGCGAATCGAAACGATGCTGGAGCACAGCCACTCGCTGAAAGTGATTTACGAGAAGCGCCTGGCCCTGCAACAGATCTGGGTCAAGACCAGCACCAATGGTCACGACATGCTGGCCGCGATCAAGGAATGGGTACACGAAGCAGAAGCCAGCGGGATTCAGTCGCTGCGCGAATTTGCCCATCAACTGAAAACCTACTCGCTGCGTCCTGCGGCCGTTTAGGAATAACCCTCACCCTGGCCGCCCTCTCCTTCGAGGGGGCCTGGGTGAGGGGCTTCAGACGCTGTCATACCGCCTTGAGCAACCGCGACAACTCTGACACCCCGACCCTCAACAACCGTGCCGTTTTGCTGCTGGCCAGCACGTCTACGCCTTCCTCAGGTGCCAGGCCGGCCACTTGTGCCGCCAGGTTCATGACCAGCGACTCCCGCGAATAGACCCCGCCCCCCAAGTGGTAAATCGCCGCGATCAACTCACGCAGCTCCAACGGCAAGCGCCAGCGGGTGCGTAACGCCGAGCCGTAGGCGGCGCCAAATTCGGCCAGTGACGCATCGATGGCCCGGGTATCCAGCTCTCCACCGCCCTGCTGCCACTCCTGCAAACAACGCAACACGGCCAGGTCCCCCAGGCGGTGCAGCAACCCGGCGCAATAACAGCGCTCTTGATCCAGATTCAGCATGCCCGCCAACGTGCGGCCATAGTCCGCCGCACGCAGCGACAACGCCCAGTAACGTTCGGCGTAATCTGCCAGGCAAGGATCGCTCAGCTGCGCACTGCGCTTGAGTGTCAGCCCAAGCACCAGATTCATGCCTTGGACCGGCCCCAAGCGCTGCAGAGCCTGTTCAAGGGTCTGCGCCGGGCTGACGCGGTGTTGCGCCGCGCTGTTGGCCGCCGCAATCAGGACTGCCGTGATTTGCGGATCGGTACGCACGGCCTGCTCAAGCAGTGCGAGGTCCAGCCCGTCAGGGCCAAGGCTGCCTTTGAGCGCCGATTGCGCATCCACCAGTAGCGGCGCGCCATCTGAAGATGCACGGTGCTGTTCCAGAAAACGCGGAAGGGTCGTGCCAGGCGCGAGTGTCGGTGCATCACACGACACCTCTTGCCCGGCCTCGAGCAACAGCACCTTGAGGCGCTTGGTCAGGCCTTCAATGTCCAGCGGAGTCGTCAGGTAAGCCGTCGGTGCCATAGGCAAGGCTTCGCGCACACTGGCGCTGTCACTGCGCTCACTGAGCAGAATAAATGGCAGCGCCGGAACAGCGCGGCGCTGGCGTACAGCGCGCAGCAGGTCCAGGCCACCTATGCCGGGCAAGTCCCTGTCGGCAATCACCAGGCCATAAGGTTTTTTGCCCAGCAGCGCGAACGCCTGCTGGCCGTCACCACAGACATCCAGCTGAGCGTCGCAGCGCACAGTCAACACGACTTGCTTGAGCAAGTCCCGAGTCCAAGGATCGGCCTCGGCAATCAATACATTTGGTACTGCTTTTAAATCTACAACCGTCATCCAATATGCTCCCCGCGCAATGCCTGCACCTTAGTCAAAGGCCATTCGCGGATACAGAAAAAAAACCCCAAACAAATGCATCAGGCACAAAAAAACCGCCGAAGCGGTTTTTTTGCATCTCAGCTCACACCCTCAAGGGCGGGGCTCAAGCCAGTTCAGCGAAGCACTCTTCGATGATGGCCAGGCCTTTGTCCAGTTGCTCGTCCGGCGAGGTCAACGGAACCAGTACGCGCAGTACGTTGCCGTAAGTGCCGCACGACAGCAGGATCAAACCTTTATCACGTGCCTTGGCAACCACTTGGGCCACTGCAGCGGCGTTGGGTTTGTGCGAGTCGCCGCCTTCGAACAGCTCGACCGCAATCATCGCGCCCAGGGCACGCACGTCACCGATAACCGGGTACTTGGCCTGAATGGCCTTGAGGCCCGTGACCAGACGCTCGCCAACTTCTTTGCAGCGATCCAGCAGGTGTTCTTCTTCAAACACCTCAAGTACTGCCAGCGCAGCGGCGCAAGCAATCGGGCTGCCGGCATAGGTGCCGCCCAGGCCCCCTGGCGCAATGGCGTCCATGTACTCCGCCTTGCCGCACACACCGGCCAGCGGGAAGCCGCCAGCGATGGATTTGGCGAAGGTGGTCAGGTCGGCAGTAACGCCCATCTGTTCCATGGCGAAGAAGGTGCCAGTACGGCCAGCGCCGGTTTGCACTTCGTCAGCGATCAGCAGGATGCCGTGCTTGTCGCACAGCTCGCGCAGGCGGGCCATGAACGCTTTCGGCGCCACGTAGAAGCCACCTTCGCCCTGAACCGGCTCGATGATGATGGCAGCGATGTCTTTAGGCTCGGCATCGTTTTTGAAGATGCGTTCGATGCTGGCGATGGAATCGTCAACCGAGATGCCATGCATTTCGCACGGGAACAGAGCGCGGAAGATGCCGCCTGGCATCAGGCCCATGCCTGCCGAGTACGGCACGACTTTGCCGGTCAGGCCCAGGGTCATCATGGTGCGACCGTGGTACGCGCCAGTGAAAGCGATCACGCCAGCACGGCCAGTGGCAGCGCGGGCAATTTTCACGGCGTTTTCAACGGCTTCAGAACCGGTGGTGACCAACAGGGTTTTCTTGTCGAAATTGCCCGGCACCTTGGCGTTGATCTTTTCGCACAGCTCAACGTACGGCTCGTAAGCCAGTACCTGGAAGCAGGTGTGGGTCAGCTTGGTCAGTTGCTCTTGCACGGCGGCAATGATTTTCGGGTGCAGGTGACCGGTGTTCAGTACCGCGATACCGCCCGCAAAGTCGATAAATTCACGACCTTCAACGTCGGTTACGGTGGCGTTCTTCGCCGACTCGGCAAAGATCGGGTGGATCTGGCCAACACCGCGCGGGACAGCAGCTTCACGGCGTTTCATCAGGGATGCGTTGGTCTTGTTGCTCATGGTGTTCCTCATTCGCCGCTCATCAAGCGGCGTGGTTCAAGGCTGACGCGCCGGGAAGACAACAGGCCAGCATGCGATGATCGACTGGCATGGCGCTCCCGGCCACAAAAATTAACAGTTTGAAACGCAGGGGAAGCATCGCTCTCGTGCCCCCTCTGCTTGAACCACCCGCCGGGTTTAGATGCCCAGGCAGAGATATTTGATTTCCAGGTAATCTTCAATGCCGTACTTGGAGCCTTCACGGCCCAGGCCCGAAGCCTTGATACCGCCGAACGGCGCGACTTCGTTGGAGATCAGGCCGGTGTTCACACCCACCATGCCGTACTCCAGGGCTTCAGCCACACGGAACACACGGCTCAAGTCGCGGGCATAGAAATACGACGCCAGACCGAACTCGGTGTCGTTGGCCATTGCGATCACTTCAGCTTCGTCTTTGAAGCGGAACAGTGGCGCCAGCGGGCCGAAGGTTTCTTCCTTCGCCACGGCTGCGTTTTTCGGCACGTTGATCAGAATGGTCGGCTCGAAGAAGCTGCCTTCCAGGCTGTTGCCGCCGGCCAGCAGGGTGGCGCCTTTGCTCAGTGCGTCAGCGATGTGCTCTTTGACCTTGGCCACGGCCTTGTCGTCGATCAGGGGGCCTGTGGTGGTGCCTTCGTCCAGACCGTTGCCGATCTTGAGCTTGGCCACGGCCACTTTCAGTTTTTCAGCGAACGCGTCGTAGACCGAATCCTGAATGTACAGGCGGTTGGCGCAAACGCAGGTCTGGCCATTGTTGCGATATTTGGAAATGATCGCGCCTTCGACGGCCTTATCCAGGTCCGCGTCGTCGAACACGATGAAAGGTGCGTTGCCGCCCAGTTCCAGCGACACTTTCTTGATGTCTTTGGCGCATTCGGCCATCAGTTGACGACCGATTTCGGTCGAGCCGGTGAAGGACAGTTTGCGCACGATCGGGTTGCTGGTCAGCTCGCCGCCGATGTCGCCAGCGCTGCCGGTCACAACGCTCAACACGCCTTTAGGGATGCCGGCACGGTGCGCCAGCTCAACCAGGGCCAAGGCCGAGAACGGGGTTTGCGAAGCGGGCTTGATCACCATGGTGCAGCCAGCAGCCAGTGCCGGGCCAGCTTTGCGGGTGATCATGGCGGCCGGGAAGTTCCACGGGGTGATTGCAGCGGTCACGCCGATCGGTTGCTTGATCACGATCAGACGCTTGTCTGGCTGGTGGCCCGGGATCACGTCGCCGTAAATGCGCTTGGCTTCTTCAGCGAACCACTCGATGAACGAGGCCGCGTAAACGATTTCGCCCTTGGCTTCGGCCAGCGGCTTACCTTGTTCCAGGGTCATCAGGCGACCAAGGTCGTCCTGGTTTTCGATCAGCAGCTCAAACCAGCGACGCAGCTTGTTTGCACGCTCTTTGGCGGTCAGGGCACGCCAGGCGGGCAACGCCTTGTCAGCAGCTTCAATGGCGCGACGGGTTTCAACCGCGCCCATTTTTGGCACTGTACCGATGATTTCACCGGTAGCAGGGTTGTTGACCTTGATTGTCTGGCCACCGTCCGCATCGACCCAAGCACCATCGATATAGGCTTGTTGGCGGAACAACTGTGCGTCTTTGAGCTGCATGTGGGCTTTCCTTAACAGCACCGCGCAGGCGCGGAGCGAATTATTAAAAGTAGAAAGGCGCCGTAGAAGGCTGCCGTCAGGAAGTCATTCACTGCCAAAGTATCTAGAAAACGCACAAAGAGTTAGCCGTGCGGTTTAGCACTCAGACAAGAGCGTTTGAAATCTCAAACGAATCCTAGGGTCAAAGGGGGTAAAGGACAATAGCCTGTTCGAAAAAAAGAACAAGCGGCCCTGTTTTACTGCTTTTCCACCAGGTTCCCATTAATAGCCCATAACGCACCAATAAACACCTGACGAATCAGCAGCATGGACGGGCGACACACAGATGAGTATTATGGCGCCCGCGTCGCACCAGTAGCTCAGCTGGATAGAGTACTGCCCTCCGAAGGCAGTGGTCGTGGGTTCGAATCCC
Source organism: Pseudomonas deceptionensis (assembly GCF_900106095.1). NCBI lineage: Bacteria > Pseudomonadati > Pseudomonadota > Gammaproteobacteria > Pseudomonadales > Pseudomonadaceae > Pseudomonas > Pseudomonas deceptionensis. The sequence goes on from NZ_FNUD01000002.1 coordinate 809,081, forward strand.
GCCTGGTGCACCATCTTCTTTCCCTTGCTCAAGGGAATAGCGTCAAAACCAACATTTCCCAACGCATTTTTGCCTCTCGCCGAGAACCCGGTGAGTCGTCGCGTGCCTGTGTTTCAGTCTTTTTTCAGCTAAACGCGGGTGAGGTTAAATTTTTATGGGCAACTGACGAAAGGCTGGTTACTATAGCCGGCGTTTTGCGGAGAGCTGGCCGAGTGGCCGAAGGCGCTCCCCTGCTAAGGGAGTACACCTCAAAAGGGTGTCGGGGGTTCGAATCCCCCGTTCTCCGCCATATTTACGCCGTCTCTAAATACGTTCCCTTGTTCAAGGGAACCGTGTTTTCCCCCCCTCCAAATTGAACCCGACGTGCATTTGCGCGTGGTTTTGTCGCGCCTGCAGAAAACTGGCTACAGTCCATCTTCCTGTTACGGAGGACGCCATATGTTCAGTCATATCCAGATCGGGGCACGGGACGTGCCTGCAATGACTTTGTTTTACGACACCGTGCTGAGCACGCTGGGCCTGGTGCGTCTTGCTAACGAAGATATAGACAACAGCCCTGCGGGCGCCGGGTGGCAACGGCCGGGGCACTATTGGCCGCAGTTTTATATTCAATTGCCGATCAATGGGTTGGCCGCGACGTGGGGCAATGGGGTGCAGGTCAGTTTTGGCGCGCATTCGATTGAGCAGGTGGATGCGGCGTGGCAGGCAGCCATGCGAATGGGTGGGACCGATGAGGGACCGCCCGGCAAACGCCCGCAGTATGGCGACGACTATTACGGCGCGTACTGCCGCGACCCGGAAGGAAACAAGCTGTGCTTTGTGTTTGCAAAGACGCTGGTACCAGAGCTGAAGTGACTCGCAAGGGCCGTGCCGCAGCGTGGGAGCGGGCAACCCCGCTCCCACGATAGAGCCGCTACTGCGCGGCTACACCGCCAAAGCGGGTTGTCATTGCGTTGATAAAATCTTCCAGGCTCATTTTCTGGCCGTTGAGATCCACCTCACCCGCTGCATACTTCAGCGTCGCCAGGATGTTGTTGCCATCCACTTTTGCCAAACCGGTCTGTACCGCCATGACGCCGGCCATTTCACTGTTTGCACTGGCCATTTTGGCAATCGCTTGCGGATCTGTTTGACCAACCAGTTGTGCCTGAACCGCAGACAAATCGGCAATCATGGGTTTGGACAACTGCAATTTGGCGTCCAGCGCAGTCACCATTTGCTTGGTGACTTCAATAGGCGCCAGCTCAAACGAGGCAGGTTGCGCCAGGCTCATGGCAGCGTTGAACTGGCTTTCGCCATTGGCAGTTTTAAGCGTCAGTTTTTCCAGCGCCAGTTGCGGTCTGGCCGCCAGCAGCTTTTCAACATCGACCTGCATCCTGGCCTGTTCCTCCGCCGTCAGGGGTGTTTGCGGCAAGGTACCGTCGACTTGTGGCTGGAACTTGCTCTGGTAGGTCTGCAGCAGCGACTGCATCGCCGGAATGTCCAGGCTGCTGGCGGTCATGACCATCTGGGCGCTGCCCACTGGCTTGCCGTCCAGGGTGATGTCACCCACGTTGTAGGTCAGTCGCCCGGACAGCAGGCTGCCGTTGGCGGATGCCGAGCCGGTGTATTCGAAGTTCTTGACGCCAAGCACCGACTGACGCACGCCAAAGGTCAGCTGGCCTTCGCTCAATACCAGTACGTTCTGCCCGAGATAGAAGCCATAGGTGCTTTTGTTAAGGTCGCTGGCCAGGGTCAGGCCATTGAGCTCGATCAGTGCCGGCGGTTTATCAAGTGAGGCAGCATGGATCTTGAGGTGGTCCATGTAACCTTTGGCCTTGATGTTCTTGGCCTCGGCGTCGGTCTGGGCCTCCATGGTCAAACCCGAGAAGCTGATGCTGGACTTGTCGTCCATGCTGGCCTCAAACGCCATCAACTCCATATGGCCATCAACTGAGCGGTCGTAGCCCAAGGTTACCTGGCCTTTGAGCGGAGCCTGATCTTTGGTGGCGGCAAACCACTTTTCGGTGAACGTGTTTTTTTCCAGCGAATAGTTACTGACCGCCATGACCGGCAGCCACTTGAAGGTCTTGATGCGCGACCACGGCAACGGGCCATGCTCAATGTTATCGACAAACAGCAGCTCCACCGGCGGGGCGTCCGGCCCTGAGGCCTGATCCTGAATGTTCAGGCGATAGTGCGCGGTGCTGCTGTAAAGGTGGCGTTCAACAGAAACCAGTTCGATAGAGCCCTGGGTGGCGGTGCCTTTGAGCTGAGACGCCAACTCCTGGTTGGCTTGTTGAATCGAGGTCTGCAAAACGCTCTCGATTTTGCCACCGGTGTACCACGCACCGGCGGTATTCAGTACCCCTGCAACTACAACAATCCCTACCAGTACGCCTAATGGTTTATTCATCAATTGACCCGTTCAATGTCCGTTGTGTTGAAAGTAAAAGCGGTCTTCGCCAAGCCCGTCATGGGCCGAAAAGTGGTAGCAGGTTAACACTGGCAACTGAGCAGACGCTGCTCCTGAGTGCCGCCAACGCTCATGCCGGCTGGGCGAAACGCTGGTCTATTTCGTCGAGCAGGTGGTCGAAGCTCTTGAGGCTTGCGCTCCAGGTGTACACCAGCACTTCCAGGTCGTGATCAATGCAGGTCTCTCCTACAGAGTTGAAGGATACGTCTGAGTAATCTAGCTGATAGCGCTCACGAGCCATGGCTGCCGCGACATCCGACAGCTCACGCGCGGTGTCGAGCCATCGGCGATCTTCGGATGGCAGGGCCTTGTCGAGTTTCAGGCATTGGGTTTTCAAGGCATCCAGGCTCTTTTCCAGCGGGGTGCCGGTGAGCTCGCCCATGAATTCCTGGAAGGTACGGCCCGGCTGCCAGTAACTGCCCCAGAAATAGCGGTCGAAAACCGTCTCGACCCGACGCAGCGCGACCTTGGTGTCCCAGATCAGGACACGGGTCTGGCCCTGGTCGATCTGACGCTTTTTGATTTGCCGGGTTTGCACAAGGGCACAGGCGACAACCACGATAGCCAGCACCGCGATCAGGGCACTGGCGCTATCGAGAAAAATCATCGCCTTGTCGATTTGGTGCGCCAGCATGATGCCGTAGAAGTACGTCGCAGAGAGCAGCACCAGTGCCGCCACTGCACACCAGAAACCGGGAGCATAAGGGTTTTTCATTATTAGTATCCCCATCAGGCATGGTCTGCACGATGAGGAGGGCTACACACCCGCTAACGCCCTGAGCCATCGTTCTGATACCGATCACTCAGAGCATAGCAACGCTGTCAGGGTTTAGCGTTTGCAGGCGCTTGCGTTCGTCCACTTTCCCAGCCGCCACCCAGGGCCAGGAACAGATCGATCTGGCTCATGGCAACCTGGGTGTTGGCCGTTGCCAGTTGCGCACGCACGTCGGTGTAGGTACGCGTGGCTTGCAGGTCGGACAGGAACGAGGCACGCCCGGCATGGAAGAACTGGTGGGTTTGCTCGGCAGCCGTTTTGGCCGACTCACCGGCCTGGGCCAACGCATCGCGGCGCTGGAGCAAGGCGGTGTATTGCACAAGGCTGGTCTGGGTTTCTCGGATGGCATTGAGCACCACACCATCAAACTTGGCCAATGCACCTTGGGTGACGGCCTCGGCTTCGCGAATGCGGGCTCTCGAACCGTTGGTCGGAATCGTCCAACTCAACAGCGGGCCAAAGCCCCAGTGATTGGTCGGCGCCGTGCCGAGGTTTTCCAGCAGCCCCACGGTTCCAATACTGGCGCCGATGCTGATGTCCGGGTACAGCGAGCCGGTGGCCACGCCTATTTCAGCGGTCGCTGCGGCCAGATGGCGCTCGGCCTGGCGCACGTCCGGGCGGCGCTTGAGCAGTGCCGCACCGTCACCCACAGGCAGCAGTTGCGCGATATGCGGCAACTCGGCGCAAGTGGCAACACCCGCTGGCAGTTGGTCCAGCGGCTTGGCCAATATCATCGACAATCGGAATAACCCTGACTGACTCAAGGCCTGGTAACGCGGCAACTCGGCGCGTAACGAACGGAACTGGGTTTCGGAGCGCGTGACCTGGGTCTCATCCCCACGGCCGGCATCACGCAGACGCTGGATCAGGGCGGTGCTTTGGGATTGCAGTTGCAGTGACTCTTCAGCGATGTGGCGCTCTTCGTTGGCCGCGCACACTTGGGTGTAAGCCCGCACGACATCGGCGACCACGGTGATACGGGCGGTGTCCGCTGCCGCCTGGGTAGCATCGGCATTGGCCTGCGCCGCTTCAATACCGCGTTGCAACGTGCCCCACAGGTCGAACTGGTAGGACGTGCTGATACCTAGGTCGCCGACGTTGGCCACCGGCACTTTATCCGCCAGCAAAAACGCTTCGCCAGACTCTTGCAGACGCTGGGCGCCCGCCTTTGCCGAACCGCTCCAGCCACCGGCTGATTGCGCTTGCTCAATCTGGGCCCGCGCCCGGGACAAGTTGGCCGCAGCCACACGCAAATCGGTGTTGGAGGCCATGGCCTGGCGCACCAACTCGTTGAGTGTCGGGTCCTGGTAGAGCTTCCACCAATCATCGGGAATGGGTGCTGACACCACATTGGCGCCCTCGCCCGCCAGTTGGCCCTGCAAATCCGGGCGCTGCATGGCCGCGTCTTTGGGTAACTGGTAATCGGGGCCAAGCATCTGGCAACCGGACAGCAGCAAACCCAGCCCTACGGCTGCCAGGTGAACGGCTTTCATTGCGCGTTCTCCTGGGCAGGCTTGGCTTTGGCCGAGTCCTGGATGATCGTTACGGTGGCTGTGCGCCCGGCGATCATGCGAAAGTCCTGCGGCACGTCGTCAAACACGATGCGCACCGGAATCCGCTGCGCCAGCCGCACCCAGCTGAACGCCGGATTGATGCTGGGCAACAGGTTCTGCCCGCTGGTACGGTCACGGTCTTCAATGCCCGCCACAATGCTTTCAACATGGCCGCGCAAGCGGGCATTGTCCCCAACCACACGGATATCGACGCTCTGTCCCACATGGATGCCGTCGAGCTTGGTTTCTTCAAAATACCCGTCGATGTGAAACGAGCTGCTGTCGACAATCGACAGCACAGGCTTGCCTGCGGTGACGAATTCATTGACCCGTGGTGCGCGGTCGTTGACGTAACCATCAACCGGGCTGCGCACGACGGTGCGGTCCAGGTTGAGCTGGGCGCTGTCCACCGCCACTTCAGCCTCGATCAATGCAGACTGTGCCCGCAGTTCTCGCGACTGGCTTTCTTCGAGCTGCTCGCGAGCGACCAGGTTGCCCAGCCCACGGTTACGCCGACTCTCACGCTGGGCCTGCGCCAGGGTCTCCTGGCGGTCGGCGACTGTCGCCCGGGCTTGACGCAAGGCGAGCTTGAATCGTTCCTGGTCGATGACAAACAGCACCTGATCACGGGCTACAGGCTGGTTGTCGCGCACATCCACCTGCTTGATCAGGCCCGATACGTCGGGGGCGATTTGCACCACGTCAGCGCGAATGTGAGCGTCGCGGGTCCAGGGAGCAAACATGTAGTACATGGTCATGCGCCAGACCACGACGCAGGCAAATGTCACCACCAATAAGGTGAGAACAACACGGCCCAAGGTCAGTAAAGGTTTTTTCATGTCATCAGGTATCGACTAAACGAATCCACAACGCCGAGTAGCAGAGCGTAGAGACCGACGTTGAACAAAGCCCGGTGCCAGACCAGACGGTAGAAGTGCACACGGGTGAGTAACCCGTGAACCACCAGAAACAGTATGTAAGTGATGCCCATCAACACCAGAAGCGTGGGCAGGAACACCCCGCTGATATCCACATCACCGATCATAGCGGCGCTCCATCAATGCCCTGGGCATGGGGATGCGGCAGGTCGTCGTTATCGACAATAAATTCAACGCCGGGCAGCAAGGCCAGACGCAGCCCGCTAAGGGCATGCAACAGATGCACCCGCGCTTCGCCTTCGTCTTGCAAGTCGTTGGCATTCAGGGCGCGGCGCGTGCGGTCCATGGTCATTTGCAGGCCAAGGGGCATCGGCAACCGCTCACCCGCCTTGAGGCAGGCGCAAAAATAGTCGCCTACATCGCTTACCACCTGACGCAACAACCGTTGCGGCTCACCCCTGACCCTTGGTGCATAAGCCAGCAGGTCCAGAAGGTTGAGTGCCACTCGCAGGTCACGCAAGGCGCTGCCCGTGTCTTGCCCGGTCAAGGCCAGGCGCGGCAAGTGCTGCATCAGGCGATCCAGCATTTGCGCCCCCATTTGCCGGTGCTCGGCCAGGCCCGCGGGCCGGGTCAGACTGACGATGTCACGCCAGCTGAATCGCGTGAGGCGCTTGGCCGCAAGCTCGGCACCGAACGGGCGCGCAATCAGGGTCCAGACGAAGGCAAACAGCAGGCCGATGGGGCCTGCCAGGTTGGCATTCACAAACACCATGAAGTCCGCGTCGTAGGCGCCCTGAATGCTGATAAAGGAGGCGGTGTTAACGATGGTCAACAACGTACCCAGGTAAAACCGCGGCTGTACGGTCAGGGTGCCGACACAGATAAACGGCACGGCGAACGCCAGCACCAGCATCGGGAAATCGTGCAGGTTGGGCAGGATCACAAACAGGTAAAGGCTGGCGAATACCACCGACAGCGAAGTCCAGAAAAAGAACCGGTAAATCTGTGGCGCCGGGTCGTCCATCGCCGCAAAAAAACTACAGGCCACAGCGGCCAGAATCACCGCACTGGCACCATCGGTCCAGCCGAGCAAAATCCACAACACCGAGGCGACGATAATCGCGGTCACCGTGGAGAACGCCGAATAGAGCATCAGCCCGCGATCGAGAAACGGTGTCAGCCGGCTCAGGCGCCAATGCCGGTAGACCGCACGCCAGACGTCCCGATTACCTGTCGAAATGGCCTCTTGCAAGCTGCGGCAGTCTTGCCACAGGTCGATCCACTCACCTAGCCGATACAACACGTTGGAGAGCACCAGCTGACGGCGATCATCCAGCGCGGCAGCACTGGGCTGCAAGGTTTCGAGTTCATGGCGCAGCGCTTGCCATTGCCGGACCGGGGCCCCCTCACGGGTGCTCTCAAGCCACGCCCTGGCGTGATCGAGCAAGGGCGTAACGTGATCGACCAGCTCAGGTGCCCGCCGCTCCAGCGCGTAGAGTGCGTCGTCCAGCGCATCGACCACGGGCAACAAATGGATCATGCGCCCTCGCAACTCCTTGGTATTGCGTACGGTCTGCGGGTGCGCGCCCTCATGGGGCAACTGGCCAATCATCATCTCCAGGCTGTTGAAGGTCGTGACCATCGATGAGCGCAGGCCGCTGGCCTTGTTCGGCTCTACGTCACGCGCCAGGAAGTGCTTGCTGTAATTGCTCGCATCGGCAAACCACTTGGCTGCCGAGTCGATAAACACCGGGGTCAACCGGCGTGGCCAGAACATGCTGCCAACGACCGCGGCGCAGACAATCCCGAGCATGATCTCTTCAGTACGCGAAACTGCGATGTCGAAGACGTTCAGCGGGTTATCCACAATCGGCAAAGCGATCATCGGCATGGTGTAACCGGCGAGCATGAATACGTAACTGTTGGCGGTGCGCAGGTGCAGGGACAGAAAAAGCAAAATGCCGGTCCAGAGGGCTATCACCAACACCAGCAAAAACGGTGTTTGCACAAACAGCGGGACAAAAAACACCGCAGCGGCGGCGCCGATCAAAGTACCCAGGGCGCGGTAGACCGCCTTGGAACTGGTCGGCCCGACGAAGGGGCTGGAGACGATATACACCGTTGCCATGGCCCAGTACGGGCGGGGCATTTCCATCAGCAAAGCGATATACAGCGCGATCATCGAAGCGGCAAAGGTGCGCACACCATAGAACCAGTCACGGGCAGGCGGCATGCTGCTGAAAAAACCGTTCAAGAGGCCGCTCCATCTGGCAGTTGACCGGCTGCTTCGAAGGCTTTGATCACGCGCATAGCAGCCTCCTGGTCTGCCACTGAAACATCCGCCAACGCGGCCCGGCGCAGCTGCACAAGCTGGGCCTCAATCGACTGCACCAACGCACGCCCGGTATCGGTCAGACTCAAGGTTTTAGCCCGGCGGTCACTGGCATCTTCACAGCGGCGCACATAGCCAGCCTTGCACAACTGGTCGAGCAAACGCACCAGCGATGGGCTTTCCATCCCGGCGGCATGGGCCACGGTAACCTGCCTGACCCCAGCCCCCAAGCGACCGATAATCAGTAGCGGCATGGCGCAGGCTTCGGAAATTCCGTAGTTGACCAGCGTGGCCTGACAGACGCGACGCCAATGGCGAGTCGCAACCACCATACCGGTGCTGATGCTCATTTGCAGTAGATCGAGAGTGTCAGGCAAGAGGCGTCACATAATGTTAGTTTGCTAACTATTAATATTGCGCGGCCAGATGATCTCAGTCAAGTGTTGCTAATTAATTCTGCTTACCTGTGATCGGTTTTGTCCGCAGCATCAGGTTCAGTTGATCGACGATTTCAGCCCAATCAGCATCTTCAAGCTGTTCTTCGCGCAGGAAAGCCGCTTGGGATGGTGTCCAGAAAAATGCATCTTCCAGCTTCAGGTCAGGCTTGAGTGGCGAATGGGTGGTGACAAATTTTTCGATATCTTCGGGGCTGTTCGGCAGGCCCAGCTGCTTGAACAGGGATGGAAGGCTATGGGTTGGCTTTTGCATTGATTTGACTCCATTCAGTTTCAGGGCCGCATTCGGCGGCAGCGCAGGTCAAATATAGTCGAGCCTGTGTGTCATCGACGGCCAAGTCCTGTGCTTTGTGCCAACTCATCGGGATTGAGCTGAAATCGTCAGGTTGCACCTTGCTGCTGATCAGCCAGATACGGCCCGTGCCCGGCGGCAGGTCGTCCAGGTGATCGACATAGATCTTTTTGCCGTGAGCATTCACCAGCGTGCCAAACCCGTAGTCATTGGGTCGCCCTGATGTGCCATCTTCCTGAGGCGGCGTATAGAGCATGGGTTGAAACCCGGTCTTGTTGTAATACACGTAGCTGAAGTACCAGAACAGGTCACTCACGACGATCCGGTCGCCAGGCAGGAACTGCTGGTTCACGTGCTCGACCAGACGATCAAAATGATCTGCGTCACCGCTGAAGTTGCTGCGCAAGCCCACTGACTCAGTGCCCATAAACAGTGCCAACAGCGCGAAAGCCAATGCGCGCCGGTGTTTGAGCAGGCGATCAACAGCAACCGCGACCACCAGCGGCAAACCAAGCGCTGCAAACATCAGATAACGCTCGATGAACAGCGGCGAGAAAAATGACAGCGCGAAGATCGCCAGGATCGGTACAAGCGTGTAAATGACCAGAAGTCTGTGAAGCTTGTACGGCGTCGCGTCACGTACCGCCATCCACACCATTGCGGCAAAGAGCAATACTGGCCCCAGCCAGAACAGCAGCCAGGGAAGGTTTTCACCTTCGTCCTGAATCAAAAATTGCCACGTCATGGCCGGCAGTGAGCGAGCGTCCACAGCAGGCTCCCACCCCACATCACCACCAGCCTTGAGCTCATCCATGTGCTGCAGCAGGTCGAGAAGGCCGGGAAGCCAGGGCAGGAATAACAACACGATAGCGACGTTAGCCAGCCACCAGGCGGGACGCTTGACCAACCACCCCGTACTGCGGCCGCTCGACATCAGGTATAACCAATGGGCAATCACACAGAACGCGGTGAAGTAGTGGGTGTAGAACGCGGCCGCCATCAGCAGGGTATAGATAACCAGATAGCGGTTTTGATGCGGGGACTTGACCCAATACACCAACGCGATAGTCGCTGCGATCAGCCACAACCCCAGTAACGAGTACATTCGTACTTCCTGGCTGTAGCGCACGGCAATCGGCAGCAGCGCCAACAACAGGCCGGCCAGCAACGCCGCCCTTTGGGTTGCAATCAGCCGCACCAACCATGCCCCCAGCAGCACCGTTGCGATACCGGGCAAGACACTCAGGGTACGAATTGACACAAGGCTGTCACCAAAAAGGGCTATCCAGCCGTGCAGCAACATGAAGTACAACGGGGGGTGAACATCGTGCGCCGCGTGAAACCAGATCCCGGTGAGCGGGTAGTCACTCAGCATCAGGCTGGAACCCTCGTCACACCAGATGGCAGAGGTCGTGAAGCCGTAAAACCGTACCCCTGCAGCCAACAGCAAAATACACCACAACCACGGCTGGCGAACCAATCTGGTCAGTGCGTTGTGGGACGTTTCAGGGAGTTGAAGCCGCTGCTCCCCCACGTCGTTCTTGCTGAGTACGCCCATCCTTCACCTGCTGTGCATTGAGGCTGCGCTTTGGGCAGCTTTAACTCCGGCGATTGTAGGGCACAAGCCACGCTAAAAGGAGATGCCCAGGCTGCTCTACAAACCGATAGTTCGCCTCCATACCACGGGCTCGATCAGGTATCCGGGTGGGTCACAGAATGAAAAGTAATGGCTCACTGCAATCACTCAGCGTGGAGTCGCGCTAAACTAATCGTAGCAAGGTCTGACAGGGAGACAGTCAGCATCTAACGTAAACAGGATCCCAGTGGCGTATTGATCCTGCGCCTAGAGTAGCGCCAACGTGGCCGTCAAACACGATCCCTTAAGTAATATCGAAGTGCACGGACCCATCCCTGCCCATCTGGCACGGTCTGTGATCGAAGAAACCCTGCGCAACGCCATTCTTGATGGCCGGTTGCCCTGCGGTATCGCAATCCGGCAACAGGCCCTGGCGGTATTGTTTGGCGTAAGCCGCATGCCGGTTCGCGAGGCCCTGCGTCAGCTTGAGGCTCAGGGTTTGCTGCAGGTTGTGCAGTACAAGGGCGCGGTGGTCGCCCCCCTGATCGAGGACAACTCGTCGCACGCCTACGAGATCCGCTTATTGCTGGAGGCTCAAGCCTTGCGCCAGTCTGTTCCTTTGCTGAGCGAAGACGACTTCAACATCGCATCCGGCTATATCGAGGCACTCGAGGCCGAAACCGATTTCAGCAAAATCGGCACGCTCAATCGACTTTTTCACCAGACGCTTTACTGCAAGGCCCCCAATAAAAAACTGCTGGGTCTCATTGAAACGGGGTTGGTTGAAGAAGAGCGCTTTTTGCGTTTCAACCTAGAGAAGATGAACCTGGGCAAGTTGTGCCAAGACGATCACCAGGCGTTACTGCGCCACGCCAAAGCCAAGGATGTAGAGGCATGTATTGCGCAGCTGGAGCTCCATCTGCAACGTGGAATACAGGCCATTACCCACTTTCTGGACAGTCAGAAAGCAAAACAGCCCTGACGCTTGGAGCGCCAGGGCTGTGGATAAGTTTTTGTTGGCCGTGACCTCAGATTTTGAAGCTGTCGACCAATTGCTTGAGGCGGCTGGCTTGCTGCGAAAGCGCATCGCAGTCTTTGAGGGTCTCGTTGAGATTCACCACGCCCTGCTGGTTTAACAGGTTGATCTGGTTGATATCCACGTTGAGGGTTTCAACCACAGCGGTTTGCTCCTCGGTAGCAGCAGCAACCGACTGGTTCATGCCGTCAATTTCTTCGATACGTTGGGTCACGCTGATCAAACGGGCACCGGCCTGGTTGGCCACCTCGACGCTTTGCTCGCTGGAAACCTGACTCGCATTCATAGTACTGACCGCCTCGCGGGAGCCCACTTGCAGTGAGGTGATCATTTTATGTATCTCCTCTGCGGACTCCTGAGTGCGATGAGCGAGGTTACGCACCTCATCCGCCACCACGGCAAACCCGCGTCCCGCCTCGCCCGCACGCGCGGCCTCAATGGCTGCGTTGAGGGCCAGCAAGTTGGTCTGCTGAGAGATACCTTTGATCACATCAAGAATATGACCAATATTGTCGGTGCTTGCATTCAGGGTTTCTATTTGCTCGCACGACAAACTGATCTTTTGCGAAAGCTCGGTCATGGCCTGAATAGTCTGCTCAACCACTTTGCGGCCATCATCCGCCTGCTCGCTGGCACCACTGGCATGCTGCGATGCGTCGGCGGCGTTGCGGGCGATTTCCTGGGTGGCAGCACCCAGTTCGTTGATAGCGGCAGCTACGCTGTTGGTCCGCGCACTTTGCTCGTCCGAGCCGACAATAGAGGCATTGGACGATGCCATAACGCGGTGGGACAGATCATGCACATGGCGGGTTGCAGAGGACACTTCGCTGATTGACGCGTGAATACGCTCAACAAACTGATTGAATGAACTGGCCAACTCGCCGAACTCATCCTTGTTCTCAATCACCAGACGGCGCGTCAAGTCACCTTCGCCTTGGGCGATATCCTGCATCGCACGCCCCATGGTAGTCAGCGGACGCATCAATACCCTGATCAGCAAGCTCAGCAGCAGCGCAATCGCCGCCACCGCAATAAACATCGCGATCAACGCAGACGTGCGAAATTTAGACAGTGGGGCGTAAGCTTTTTCTTTGTCTATCGATTGGCCTATATACCAATCCGCTGACGGCAGGCCTGTCACCGGGGTAAAAGAAATAATCCGCTCATGACCATTGAGCGTCACTTCCTGAATACCCTTCTCGATGCGCAGAGAGCTGGACGGGTAAATATCCTTCAGGTTTTTCATCACCTGATCTTTATCCGGGCTGACGATGACCTGGCCATCGCTGCTTACCAAAAATGCGTAACCCAGACCGCCGGAATCAACCGAGTTAATAATTTTGACCAAGCTGTTCAGGCTCAGATCCCCACCCACCACACCCAACAGCTCACCACCCTTTTTGACTGGCATGGCAATGGTCACAATCAGGCCACCCACCGCTGCCACATAGGGCGGTGTCAGCATGGTCTGGCCGGCACTTACAGTTTGCTTGTACCAAGGGCGCTCACGGGGATCATAACCTGCCGGCATCGAGGCATCAGGGCGCTGGGTAAAGACGCCATTGGCTTGCCCGACGTAGGTGAACTGGAAGTTGGACGTAAACGCCGGCTGATCGACCAGGCCAGGAAAATCGGCCTGGCTGCCTTGGTGTGCAACGCTTTGTGCGAGGCTTTCCAGCACCAGAATGCGGCCACCGAGCCAATTCTGAACGCTGCTGGCAGTCAGGTTGCCAGCCTGCTGCACCGAGGTTTCAATGTTTTGCTTGATAGTGTCGCGCTGCAGGTAGTCGTTGTACAAAGTGAATAACGCAAACGCCAGAACCACGACGCCTGAAGCGGCCAGAAGGATTTTATGGCTGAACTTGAGATTCATAGCATGGGACTTCTTATGCCAAAAGGTGGGATGCGTACGGGGGCAATATTCCGTGTAGCAGCGCAGGCAGCCTTTTGGCAGCTCTGCTCGCACGCATTGCTCAACAGGCTTTCGGCACAAACTGCAGAATACTTAGCCCATTTTGATGGCAATGTTCTTAATCCGACGAAAGTGCAGGTGTAGCTTTTGGGAGATCGTTGGGGAGGGGGGTAAAGCATGGAGGTGCGCTGGGGATTTACGTCGCGCAAAAACAAAACCCCTGTCTGCGTTAGCAGACAGGGGTTTGGGAATTCAATCTTGACGATGACCTACTCTCACATGGGGAAACCCCACACTACCATCGGCGATGCATCGTTTCACTACTGAGTTCGGGATGGGATCAGGTGGTTCCAATGCTCTATGGTCGTCAAGAAATTCTGTGACAGAACCGTTATTAAAACGTGTCTGCGAAAACTTGGTACTTCTATAAAAACAAAATCCCCATCTGCGCGAGCAGACAGGGATTTTGGAATTTAATCTTGACGATGACCTACTCTCACATGGGGAAACCCCACACTACCATCGGCGATGCATCGTTTCACTACTGAGTTCGGGATGGGATCAGGTGGTTCCAATGCTCTATGGTCGTCAAGAAATTCGGTAGCCAGGTCGTTTACCTTTCGGTTCACGCTCCAGCGAATGGGTATGTAATAGATGGGTGTTTTGTGAGTCGCAAACTTTCGGTTTGTATCGTCTTCACACACCGCAATCTGGTCTCTTCGACGCAAATTGCTTGGGTGTTATATGGTCAAGCCTCACGGGCAATTAGTATTGGTTAGCTCAACGCCTCACAGCGCTTACACACCCAACCTATCAACGTCGTAGTCTTCGACGGCCCTTTAGGGAACTCAAGGTTCCAGTGAGATCTCATCTTGAGGCAAGTTTCCCGCTTAGATGCTTTCAGCGGTTATCTTTCCCGAACATAGCTACCCGGCAATGCCACTGGCGTGACAACCGGAACACCAGAGGTTCGTCCACTCCGGTCCTCTCGTACTAGGAGCAGCCCCTCTCAAATCTCAAACGTCCACGGCAGATAGGGACCGAACTGTCTCACGACGTTCTAAACCCAGCTCGCGTACCACTTTAAATGGCGAACAGCCATACCCTTGGGACCGGCTTCAGCCCCAGGATGTGATGAGCCGACATCGAGGTGCCAAACACCGCCGTCGATATGAACTCTTGGGCGGTATCAGCCTGTTATCCCCGGAGTACCTTTTATCCGTTGAGCGATGGCCCTTCCATACAGAACCACCGGATCACTAAGACCTACTTTCGTACCTGCTCGACGTGTCTGTCTCGCAGTCAAGCGCGCTTTTGCCTTTATACTCTACGACCGATTTCCGACCGGTCTGAGCGCACCTTCGTACTCCTCCGTTACTCTTTAGGAGGAGACCGCCCCAGTCAAACTACCCACCATACACTGTCCTCGATCCGGATAACGGACCTGAGTTAGAACCTCAAAGTTGCCAGGGTGGTATTTCAAGGTTGGCTCCATGCAGACTGGCGTCCACACTTCAAAGCCTCCCACCTATCCTACACAAGCAAATTCAAAGTCCAGTGCAAAGCTATAGTAAAGGTTCACGGGGTCTTTCCGTCTAGCCGCGGATACACTGCATCTTCACAGCGATTTCAATTTCACTGAGTCTCGGGTGGAGACAGCGCCGCCATCGTTACGCCATTCGTGCAGGTCGGAACTTACCCGACAAGGAATTTCGCTACCTTAGGACCGTTATAGTTACGGCCGCCGTTTACCGGGGCTTCGATCAAGAGCTTCGCGTTAGCTAACCCCATCAATTAACCTTCCGGCACCGGGCAGGCGTCACACCCTATACGTCCACTTTCGTGTTTGCAGAGTGCTGTGTTTTTAATAAACAGTCGCAGCGGCCTGGTATCTTCGACCGGCATGGGCTTACGCAGTAAATGCTTCACCCTCACCGGCGCACCTTCTCCCGAAGTTACGGTGCCATTTTGCCTAGTTCCTTCACCCGAGTTCTCTCAAGCGCCTTGGTATTCTCTACCCAACCACCTGTGTCGGTTTGGGGTACGGTTCCTGGTTACCTGAAGCTTAGAAGCTTTTCTTGGAAGCATGGCATCAACCACTTCGTTGTCTAAAAGACAACTCGTCATCAGCTCTCGGCCTTAGAATCCCGGATTTACCTAAGATTCCAGCCTACCACCTTAAACTTGGACAACCAACGCCAAGCTGGCCTAGCCTTCTCCGTCCCTCCATCGCAATAACCAGAAGTACAGGAATATTAACCTGTTTTCCATCGACTACGCTTTTCAGCCTCGCCTTAGGGACCGACTAACCCTGCGTCGATTAACGTTGCGCAGGAAACCTTGGTCTTTCGGCGTGGGTGTTTTTCACACCCATTATCGTTACTCATGTCAGCATTCGCACTTCTGATACCTCCAGCAAGCTTCTCAACTCACCTTCACAGGCTTACAGAACGCTCCTCTACCGCATCACCTAAGTGATACCCGTAGCTTCGGTGTATGGTTTGAGCCCCGTTAAATCTTCCGCGCAGGCCGACTCGACTAGTGAGCTATTACGCTTTCTTTAAAGGGTGGCTGCTTCTAAGCCAACCTCCTAGCTGTCTAAGCCTTCCCACATCGTTTCCCACTTAACCATAACTTTGGGACCTTAGCTGACGGT